>JAOPYH010000034.1 GCA_025964715.1 Streptosporangiaceae bacterium
TTCAAGCGCCCGACCCCGTCCAGGGTCTTCGACAGCGTCACACCACGGTCGGCATGCCGCTGCACCTCATCCTTGTCCAACCCGCCCGGCCGCAGCCTCCGCATGGCCGCCATCGCAATCGTGATCAAATCCTCCAGCAGCGCACCCGAGCGGGCCGCCTCGACCAGGATCTCCTCCACCCCCTGCTGGTCCTCCGGGGAGAACCTGCCGGCCACCTCACCGATCCACCGGCCATAGGACACCGAGATCGCCCCATCGGCCAAGGCCGAGCGGACGTGGCAGTGCTCGCGGACCCGATGGGCCCCGGCGACCTGGCCGCGCGCCGCCGCATCCGTACAGCGCGTGAAACGCCGCAGCCACGCCCCCACGCTCCTCTGCCCATCAGCCTCCGCACCACCACACACCGCGAACGCCCCCACCAGCCCCGCCTCGGCAGCGGCACGCTTCGCCTCCAGACGGGACCACACCCGCAAACAATCGGC
The DNA here is from genome assembly GCA_025964715.1 of Streptosporangiaceae bacterium. Taxonomy (GTDB): domain Bacteria; phylum Actinomycetota; class Actinomycetes; order Streptosporangiales; family Streptosporangiaceae; genus Actinomadura_C. The sequence goes on from JAOPYH010000034.1 coordinate 483, forward strand.
CTGCACCACAACCGGCAAAGACCGCAAATCCGCACCATTCAAAAAATCAAAAGCCGCCTCAGCCATCGCCAACGCCTCCACCGCACACGACGGCGAAGAAACAGGCGAACGACCCGACATCTCGACGCGACCCTTCGTTTCCGAGCAACCTCGAACAGGTATAACGCTATCGCACATACGTTCGATCAACAATGGCCTTCGCGAAACCATTGGAGCCTTCTGTGTCAGGATGGCGTCGATCTTTCTGCACCCTGACAATAGGCACGAAGGGTCGACCACAGCCGCCCATATGAAGGCTTCTGAGGGCCTGCGGGCACCTCGCGATGATGTCCAATCAACGATGGTTCCTTGAACACCGCAGGACCTAGTCGGCGCCACTTTCGGCGGCGTTCGTCTCCAGACCCTGGTGCTGCTTTGCAGCGAGGAACCGGGTGACGATGACACCGATGCTGACCGTAGCGGCCACCAATACGATCACCCGCGCCCAGATCGCCGCCGGGTGCACGATCAGGCCCGACCCAGGCGGCAGAAAGATCATCTGGACGATCGCGCCGACCGGCACCGTCAGCCCGGCGAGAAGACCGATCACCCCGGGGCGCCTGATGGTCGCGCCCACGGCGCCCAGAACCGACCCGAACACCACGCTCGCGAGCCACCAGATGAGCGTATTTGTCCAGTACCAATTCAACGGCTCCTCCCGGAGGACGGAGTCCATGCAGGAGTACGCCGCCGTGGCCGCGACCAGTGCCAGAACACCAGCGGCCGCCCCTCGAACGCGCGTGCCGGCCAGCCACCCCACGGCCACCGCCAGTCCCGCCCATGCCCAGCCGACGTCCAGCAGCAGGCTCGCGACCTCGACGACCTGGGCCACCCACGCCCAGCCGGCGTTCACCAGCCGGCCTCCGACGATTCCGTACGGGGAGGACACGTCATTGACCAGGGAGGTAACCGCGCCGAATCCCGCTCCGAGCGCGAGGAGGCGAACGCCACTGCTCATGAGCTTCACGCCGCGAACCATAGTCATGGAGATCACGGCCGTCAGCGGAACGCCTACGAACCCAAGGCCGATGATCCTGCCCGGGTCACCGCGTGGTTGGCGGCCGACGAAGCCGGTTGATCACCGGGCAGGTCATCAGCACCGAAGGAGGCTCCCGGCGCTGGTCTTGACGCTAGGGCACGGAAGTGGCGGCTCGGTGAAGTATTGGCATCGGCACGGCGAGCGGTTCACAGCGGATCGCATGGAGTGGGGGCGGACAGCTCTGAACGCCCACCTGAACCGTTCGAATCCTGTGATGGTCCGTGTAAGCCGAAGCCGGCTATCGGCCTAGGCGGTGAGGCCGCGGGTGCCGATCGGCAGCACGTGGGTGGCCGTCCGGGTGATGAGGTCGATCTGCTCGCGGGAGTACTGCGCGACCTGCCGGCCGCGGATCAGGCCGGGGACCTGGATCGCCCGCAGCAGGGAGACCCCGTTCGCGGTGAGCCGGCGACGCAGCCGGCCGCCGTGCACCGCGACCACCGGGGTCGCGGCGACGTCGATCTCCAGGCGCTCGGACAGGAGTTCGGCGACCGTACGGGCCTGGTTGTGCAGCTTGTCGGTGGTGAGCCGGCCCGACTTGCCGTCGATGTACAGCTTGCCGCCGTAGGCCTCTATCTCGGTGTCGGGGTGCCAGGCCTGGTTGTCGATGAGCCACACCCCGCTGGGGCCGATGACCAGGTGATCCACCTTGCCGTGCCCGGGGACCGCCCGGGCGTGCAGGACGCGGTAGCCGCGCCGCTCGAGTGTGAAGCGCAGGAGCCGGCTCATCCGCTGGTCGCCGCTCAGGCCCCTGCGCCACAGGCCCGCGGACGTGCGTTTCCACCAGTGATGGAGCAGGTCCGCCGCTGCGACGGCCAGGGCCAGCGCCACGCCGAACCAGACCGACACCAGCCAGCCGCCGAGCGCCAGGGCGCCGACCGCGAGGATGACCCGCAGCCTGAGGCGCTCCTTACGGCCCCGCGCCCACAGCTCCTCGTATACGGCCTGGGGGGATCCCCCGGTGAAGGCAGGTCTGTCCCTGAGGTAGATGGACTTGCCACCCATGTGCACTCCCACGACGCCGAGGGTAATTAATCACCGTCATTACGTTAGATATCACGTGAACGTCCGACTGTGAACGTCACGGATCAGGCAAAGATTCACCGCGCGAGGTGGTAGCCGGGGTCACCCGGCGGTGAGCGCCCGGGGTTTCGTTGACTTCAGACCACGGCGTTTCCTAGGGTGGCGGCATACCGACCAGTCGGTATGCCCGTCGGTATGCCGCTCCACAGCCCATGGCCCGGAGGTCTCGATCGTGAGTGCAGCACCCCTCGACGCGGACGACCTCAGCGGTCGCGTCCGCGAGTTCCTCGCCGCCCACGACCCCGGATCGACCGAACCGCTGGAGTTCCTGCGAGCGCGGTTCGACGCCGGTCTGGCCTGGGTGCACTTCCCGACCGGCCTCGGCGGCCTCGACGGGCCACGGGCGCTGCAGCCGCTCGTCGACGACGCCTTCGCCGCCGCCGGGGCGCCGGGCAACCAGCCTGAGCGCAATGTGATCGGTCTCGGCATGGCGGCCCCGACCATCCTGCGGTTCGGCACCGACGAGCAGAAGCGCAGGTTCCTGCGGCCGCTCTGGACCGGTGAGGAGATCTGGTGCCAGCTCTTCAGCGAGCCGGGCGCCGGCTCCGACCTGGCCGCGCTCGGCACCCGGGCCGTGCCGGACGGTGACCACTGGACGGTGACGGGCCAGAAGGTCTGGACGTCGATCGCCCATGAGGCCGACTGGGCCATCCTGGTCACCCGTACCGACCCGGACCTGCCCAAGCACCGCGGCATGACCTACTTCATCTGCGACATGCACGCGCCCGGCGTCGAGGTCCGGCCGCTGCGCCAGATCACCGGCGAGGCCGAGTTCAACGAGGTCTTCCTCACCGACGTGCGGATCCCCGACGAGCACCGCCTCGGCGACGTCGGCGCGGGCTGGGCCGTCACGCAGACCACGCTCATGAACGAGCGGGTCGCCATCGGCGGCGGAGCCGCACCCCGCGAGGGGGGCATGATCGGCGTCGTCGCGCGGATGTGGCGCGAACACCCCGAGCTCCGTACGCCCGGCCTGCACGAGGCGCTGCTGCGGCTCTGGGTGGAGACCGAGGCCTCCCGTCTCACCGGAGAGCGGCTGCGCCAGCAGCTCGCCGTCGGCCAGCCCGGACCGGAGGGCTCGGCCGTCAAGCTCGCCTACGCCCGCCTCAACCAGGAGGTCTCCGGGCTGGAGCTGGAGCTGCTCGGGGATGAAGGGCTGCGCTACGACGACTGGACGATGCGCCGCCCGGCGGGCGTGGACTTCACCCGCCGCTCGCCCGGCTACCGCTACCTGCGGGCCAAGGGCAACTCGATCGAGGGCGGCACGTCCGAGATCCTGCGCAACATCGTGGCCGAGCGGGTGCTCGGACTGCCCGGGGAGATCCGGGTCGACAAGGACGTGGCCTGGAAGGACCTGACGAGATGACGGAGTTGCTCTACAGCGACATCGAGGACGACCTGCGCCATGCCGTACGGTCACTGCTCGACGATCGGGCCCCGTGGCCGCAGGTGCTGGCCGGCACCGAGAAGGACGATCCCGCCGATGCCGAGCTGTGGCGCGCGCTCGCGGCCGACCTCGGCTGCGCCGGTCTGGCCGTGCCCGAGGAGCTGGGGGGTGCCGGCGCGTCGTTCCGGGAGGCGGCGGTCGTGCTCGAGGAGCTCGGCCGGTCGGTCGCACCCGTCCCCTACCTCGCCAGCGCCGTGATCGCGACGGCCGCCCTGCTCGACTGCGGTGAGACGGAGCTGCTGACCGAGCTGGCCGCCGGCCGCCGGACCGCGGCCCTGGCCGTCCCCTTCTCGGCGGCGCCGGGCGCGCCCGTGCCCACGACGGTACGGGTGGCCGAGGGTTCGGCCGGCCTGACGGGCTCCGTGCGGAGCGTCGCCGACGGGCTCGCCGCCGACGTGCTGCTGGTGCCCGCGGGCGGTGGCCTGTACGCGGTCGACGCCGCGGACGCGGGCCGTACGGCGGTGACCTCGCTGGACATGACCCGGCGCCTGTGCGACGTGGACCTGTCGTCGGCGCCCGCGCGGCTGCTCGCCACGGGCGCCGCGGCCCAGCGTGCGGTGGCGGCGGCCCTCACCACGGGTGCGGCGCTGCTGGCCTCCGAGCAGCTCGGCCTCGCCGAGCGTTGCCTGGAGACCACTGTCGACTACCTCAAGACCCGCTATCAGTTCGGCCGGCCGGTCGGCTCGTTCCAGGCGCTCAAGCACCGGCTCGCCGACCTGTGGGTGTCCATCACCCAGGCCCGGGCCGTGGCGCGCTACGCGGCCGCCTGCGTCTCCGACGCCGATCCGGACGCCGCGGTCGCGGTCGCCGTCGCGCAGGCCCACTGCTCGGCCATCGCGGTCAGGGCCGCGGAGGAGTGCGTGCAGCTGCACGGCGGCATCGGGTTCACCTGGGAGCACCCGGCGCACCTCTACCTCAAGCGGGCCAAGAGCGCGTCCATCGCGCTCGGCACGCCGGACCGGCACCGCGCCGCGCTGGCCGGACTCGTCGATCTGCCGCTGTAGGCGCCCGCTTCGGAGCGGAACGTACGCGGGCCCCGCGCGTGGTGCGGGGCCCGCGTAGACACATCACGGGTCAGCCGGTCGGCACCCCGTTGGCGGGAGCCTGCGGCTGCGCGGCCGGCGCTGCCTGGATGGGCCCGTCGCCGGCGTCGGTCGTCAGGGGACCGCCCTCCACGGTGACGCTGTCGCCGTCGATGCGGCCGATCTGCGCGCCGATGTAGCCCGCGTGGGAGCCCTTGCTGTAGGCGAAGGGCACCAGGCCCGGACCGGTGAGCTTCGACCGCTCGAGGGCGTCGACCAGGCCCTTGCGGGTGGGGGCGGGCCCGGCGGCCTGCAGGGCCTGCGCGAAGGTGTAGGCCGCCGACATCCCGTAGACGATGTTGCCGTTGAACGGCAGGTTGGGGATGTACTTCGCGTGGATCTTCTTGTACAGCCGGATCCAGCTGTTGGACTCGTCTCCGGGCGCGGGCAGGTAGATGTCGCTGATCATGCCCTGGATCAACGGGCTGCCCTTGAGGCTGGTGCCGCCCCGCTTGGCGAAGCTCTCCAGCAGGCCGCTCAGGGTGATCGGGTCGGAGCCGACGTTGCTCACCATGAACTGCGGTTTGTAGTTGAGCTTCAGTGACGCCAGCCGGAACAGCGCCGTGTAGGTGGGGATGGTGAGCAGTACGACCACGTCGGCCTTGGACTGCGCGATCGCCAGCGCCTGGGCGCCCACGTCCGTCGTGCCCGGCTGGTAGGACTGCCGGCTGACGACCTGGCTCGCCGGGACGTACTTCGCCAGGCCCTTCAGCCCGTCCTGGCCGAAGTCGTCGTTCTGGTAGAAGTAGGCGACCTTCTTGCCCGCGAACCTGTTCTTGATGTACTGCCCGAAAATCTTGCCTTCCCGCGTGTAGTCGGGCTGCCAGCCGAAGGTGTAGGGGTTCTTGCCCGGCTGGTCCCAGCACCCGCAGCCGGAGGCCACGAAGAGGTCGGGGACGCGCTGGGCGTTGAGGTAGTCGAGGACCTTGGTGTGGGTCGGCGTGCCCAGCCCGTTGAAGACCGCGAAGACCTTGTCCTGGAGCACGAGCCGGTGCACGACGTCCACGGTCTGCGTGGGGTTGTAGACGTCGTCGGCGACCTTCAGGACGATCTTGCGGCCGTGGATGCCGCCGTTGGCGTTGAGGTAGTCGAAGTAGGCCTTGGACGCGGCCGAGTTGGCGCTGTAGCCGGGGGCCGCGGGCCCGGTCAGCGGCTGGTGACTGCCGATCGTCACGGTGGTGGCGGTGACCCCCGGCGCCGAGGCGCCCTTGCCCCCGCCGCCCTTGTCCCCGGAGCCGCCTGCGGATCCGCAGCCGGCGGCCATGACCGCCGTCGCCACGAACCCGGCGAGGGCTCGCAGCACCTCAGCTCGTCTCATGTGCTCCTCCTTGGTTTGGGCCCCCGACGACGTCTTTTCACTCCCGGGACCGGCCGCCGGGGAGGCGGACCGCCGCCCGCCGGCCGATCCACCGGACTCCTCCCTGCAACCCGCGCGGGAACAGCAGCGTGACCACGATGAGCACGGTGCCGAAGATGGCCGCGGGCAGGTTCGACTCCACGTTGTGGGGCAGGCCGGCCGACGTGGCCAGATCGCTCGCCCAGCCGGGCACCAGGACCAGGATCACCGAGCCCCACACCGCGCCGGCCAGGCTGCCCAGGCCGCCCAGCACCACCGCGGCGATGAGCTGCAGCGAGAGGGTGAGGGGGAAGGCCCCGGGCGCGGCCAGGGTCGCCACCACGGCCATGAGCCCACCGCCCAGCCCGGCGCAGGCCGCGGCCACCACGGACGTGACGATCCGTACACGCGACACCCGGATGCCGCTGAGGGCCGCGGCTATCTCGTCGTCACGGGTCGCCGGCAGCGTCCGGCCGAGCCGGCTCCGGGTCAGGTTGGCGAGCAGCCACATCGTCACGACGACCGCCAGACAGCTGATCCAGGCCTGCCAGCGTTCGAGCGGAAACGTCTCCCCGAGGGCGAGCGGCGGGGGAGACGGCGTGACGCTGAGCCCGTTCTGGCCGCCCAGCAGCTCGGTCAGCGGCCCATAGTTCGCCAGCCCCGGCAGCCCCACCGCCAGGGCCAGGGTCGCTCCGGCGAGATAGGGGCCGTGCAGCCGCGCCGCCGCCACCCCGACCACCAGGCCGGCGACGGCGGTGACCGCGACGGCGGCCACGAGAACCACGGCGAGCGGCCAGTGCCTGTGGTTCAGCAGCAGCGCGGTGGCATAGGCGCCGACCGCCATGAAGGCGCCATGGCCCAGGGAGATCTGCCCGGCCAGCCCGGTGAGGACGGTCAGCCCGGCGGCGGCGCAGGCGATGTAGGCCATCTGCGCCACCTGCAGGTCGCGGTAGGGGCTCAGCGCGCTGGTGAGGACGGTCAGCGCCACGATCGCCGCGGCCGCCGCGAGCGTGTGCCGCGCGAACGTCGAACGTGCTGTCATACGCGCCTCCCGGCGGAGGTGGCGAACAGGCCGTGCGGACGGACCATGAGAACCGTGATGAGCGCGGCGAGGGCGCCCAGGGTGACGATGTCGGAGCTGATGTAGCCGGAGACGTAGCTCAGCGCGCAACCCAGCACGAGGCCGCCGACGACCGCCCCCACGGGGCTGTCCAGCCCGCCGATGACCGCGGCGGTGAATCCGAAGACCAGGACCGCGTCGAACTGGCTGGGCCCTACGAACACCGACGGGGCGATGAGCACACCCGCGAGGGAGCCGACGAGCGCCGCGAGCGCCCACCCGAGCGTGAGCATCCGGCCCACCCGTACGCCCAGCAGCCTGGACACCTCGGGGGCGAACGCGGCGGCCCGCAGCTTCAGGCCCACGTCCGTACGGCGGAACAGGATGATGAGCGCGACCATGACCACGGCCACCGCGCCGATGACGAACAGGTCGAACGGCGACAGCAGCAGGCGGGTGCCGCCCAGCGTGAAACCCCTGATGGTGAACGCCGGGGGATAGGAGTGCGGCGAGCCGCCCCAGACCATGCCGGCGACCGCCTGGAGCAGCACGAGCAGGCCCAGGGTGACGATGACCGCGTTCAGCGGGGGCTTGTCCTCGACCGGGCGGATGACGATCCGCTCGATCACCGCGCCCAGCAGCAGGCCGGAGGCCAGCGCGACGGCCAGCGCCAGCCAGTACGAGCCGCCGTGGTCGATCACGGTCCAGGCCAGGAACGTGGTCAGCATGAGCATGCCGCCCTGGGCGAAGTTCACGATCCGGGTGGCCCGCCAGATCAGGACCAGGGCCAGGGCGACGGCCGCGAAGACCATGCCGCTGGTGATCCCGGACAGCGTGAGGTTGACGAAGCGGACCATTAGAACCCCAGGTAGGCGTGTCGGAGCCGGTCGTCGATGGCCTGGCCCTGCTCCACCTCGGCCGCGATCGTGCCGAGGTTCAGGACCACCGCCCGGTCCGCGACGGACAGGGCGCTGCGGGCGTTCTGCTCCACGAGGATGACCGTGAGGCCGCGCTCGTCGCGCTGGCGGCGCAGCACTGCCATGATCTGCGCGGCCACGCGCGGCGCGAGCCCGAGCGAGGGCTCGTCCATGAGGAGCAGGCGCGGCCGGCTCGCCAGCGCCCGGCCCGTCGCCAGCATCTGGCGTTCGCCGCCGGACAGCGTGGCGGCCTGGCGTCCGCGTCGCTCGCGCAGCGGCGGGAACAGCTCGTACACCTGCGCTATCTGGTCCCGCAGGGCGGCCGGCTCCCGTCGCCACAGCCCGCCGAGGCGAAGGTTGTCCTCGACGGTCAGCTCGGCGATGACCCCACCGCCCTCGGGAACGTGGGCGACACCGAGCCGGGCGATCTCCTCGGCCGGCAGGCGGCGCAGGTCCCGGCCGTCGAGCAGCACCCGGCCCGACCGGGGCCGCAGGAGACCGCTCACCGCGCGGAGCAGGGTGGTCTTGCCGGCGCCGTTGGCGCCGAGCACCGCGGTGATGCCGCCCTCGGCGGCGCTCAGCGACACTCCGTCCAGCGCGCGCACCGCGCCGTAGGACACGACGAGATCGCGGACCTCCAGCAGGACCTCAGGCATGGTCGGCCTCCACCACGTCGCCGAGGTAGGCGGCCGTCACCAGCGGGTCGCCGCGGACCTGGTCCGGGTGGCCCTGCGCGATCAGCCGGCCGAAGTCCAGGACCACGACGTCGTCGCAGACCTCCATCACCAGGTCCATGTGGTGCTCCACGAGCACGACCGACATGTCCTCGCGCAGCTCACGGATCAGGGTCGCGAGCTCACCTATCTCGGTGCCGGACAGCCCGGCGGCGGGCTCGTCCAGCAGCAGCAGGTCCGGTTCGGCGGCGAGCGCGCGGGCCAGGGCGACGCGCTTCTGGACGCCGTACGGCAGCTCGCCCGGCAGCCGATCGGCCACGTCCGCGATGCCCAGCTCCGTCATGAGCGCCAGCGCCCTCTCGCGCAGGGCCGCCTCGTCCCGGTCGGAGCGGGGCAGCGCCAGCAGCGCGGACACGAAACCGGCGCGGGCATGCCGCTCGGCCCCCACCATCACGTTCCGCACCGCGGACAGGCCGGGGAAGAGGCCGAGGCCCTGGAGGGTGCGGGCGATCCCCAGGCGGGTGAGGTCGTGCGGACGGTGGCGGACCAGCCGGTCACCGCGCCAGCGCAGCTCTCCGGCCCGCGGCCGTACGAAGCCGCACACCACGTTGAACAGGGTCGTCTTCCCGGCGCCGTTCGGGCCGATCACGCCCGTCACGCGCCCCTGCGGGACGTCGAGCGAGACCCCGGCCAGGGCCGTGAGACCACCGAAGCGGACGGTCACGTCGCGAAGTTGGAGGAGCACGGGCGGAGTGGGCATCGTTCCTCGTCTCACATTCCCCGAGGTGCGCTACCGGACGCAGGTCCTTTCCTCGATACCAGGAGATACGGGCGCCTTACCGTGATCCATACCGTCCGGTCGGTATCGACACCATAGGTGGCCGGTCTTAGCGCGTCAACGGGCGCGTGTGGATTTCTTCGCGGCCGGAATTATGGCTGGTGTTTCTGGCATTAGAACGCCATTCTGAGGGCAGAATGGGAGCACCGGAGGCCGGTGCGGCCGTCCGACCGGCGGCGTGCCGCCGCGGGTCGGTAGGGTGTCCGGCCGGGGGACGATGATCGTGGAGGCCGGCGCGGCCGGACCCGGAGGGCATCGTGGGAAGGCGGAGTCATGGCTGGTGTGCCGCGGGACAAGGCGCCGTCCGGCTCAGCCGTGCTCGCGGGCCCGCTGCCGGAGCGGCTCCTCACGGTGGCCACGCGGCTGTTCGCGGAGAAGGGCTTCGAGGGCACGTCGGTGCAGGAGATCGTGGCCGCGGCCGGCGTCACCAAGGGCGCGATGTACCACTACTTCGCGGCCAAGGACGACCTGCTCTACGAGATCTACCACCGGCTGCTGATGATGCAGACGAGCCGGCTGGACCGGTTCGCCGGCGGAGAGGGCTCCGCCGAGGATCGCCTGCGCGCAGCGGCCATGGATGTGATCGAGACCAGTTTCCTGCATCTCGATGAGCTCACCGTCTTCTTCCGGTCCATGCATCTGCTGCCGCAGAACAAAAGAAAGGCGGTGCGGGCCGAGCGGCGCGCCTATCACGAGCGCTTCCGGTCCGTGGTCGAAGAAGGACAGCGCGCTGGGCTATTTCGCGCGGACGTCCCCGCGGATATCGTCGTGCACTTCTTCTTCGGCACGGTGCACCAGCTGACCACCTGGTACCACTCCGGTGGCCCGCTGGGCCCGCACACCGTAAGCCACTACTACGTCGGCCTGCTGCTCGACGGCCTCCGCCACACTCCCGCTTAGCCGCCCGCTGAGAGCCGCTCCACCGTCAGGTCGCCGCCGCGGAACAGCGCGCGCAGCGGCTTCTTGTCGTACTTGCCGACAGTGGTCTTCGGAACCTCCTCGATGAAGGTCCAGTTCTCCGGGATCTGCCACTTGGCGACCTTGCCGGACAGGAAGGCCGCGAGCTCGGCGGCCGAGACGCTCCCGCCGGGACGCCGGACGACGCAGGCCAGCGGCCGCTCGTCCCAGCGCGGGTCCGGGATGCCGATCACCGCGGCCTCCAGCACCTCCGGGTGGCCCACGAGGTGGTTCTCCAGCTCCACCGAGGAGATCCACTCACCGCCGGACTTGATGACGTCCTTGACCCGGTCGGTGATCTGGAAGTAGCCCCGGCCGTCGATGGTGCCGATGTCGCCGGTTCGCAGCCAGCCGTCACGGAACTTCTCCGGCGCCGGCTCCCGGTAGTAGGACGCGGTGATCCACGGACCGCGGACCTCTATCTCCCCGACGGCCTCGCCGTCCCAGGCGAGCTCGGCGCCCTCGTCGTCGACGATCCGCATCTCCACGCCCGCCGCGATGCGGCCGGACTTCATCCGCCAGTCCAGGTCCTCGGTCGACCCGGGCTTGACGCCCGGCGGCGGGAAGGCCATGCCGCCGACCGGGCTGGTCTCGGTCATGCCCCAGCCCTGGATGATGGTCAGGCCGTACCGCTCCTGGAACTGCTCGAGGATGGCGCGGGGCGCGGCGGCGCCTCCCGAGGTGCCGTTGCGCAGTGAGGACAGGTCCAGCTCGTGCTCGGCGCCGTAGTTGAGGATCGCACTCCAGATCGTCGGCACCGCGGAGGCCACGGTGGTCCGCTCGGTGGCGATGAACCGGGTCAGGTGCTCGGGCTGCAGGAAGGGGCCGGGCATGTGCAGGGTCGCCCCGGACAGGAACGCGCTGTAGGGCAGGCCCCAGGCGTTGACGTGGAACATCGGCACGATGGCGAGCACCCGGTCGGCCTGGGTGAGGCCGGACATGGTCGCCGACAGCAGCGAGGCGGCGTGCAGGTAGGTGGACCGGTGGGAGTAGACGACTCCCTTGGGGTCGCCGGTGGTCCCGCTCGTATAGCACATCGACGCGGCCGAGCGCTCGTCCAGCTCAGGCCACTGGAAGCCGGGCTCCTCGGCGGCCAGCAGCTCGTGGTAGCGCAGGACCGGGGCGCGGCCCGCCGTCTCGAGCGGGGTGGCGTCGCCGTCCCCGACCACGATGTAGGCCTCGACGGTGTCCAGGTTCGCCGCCACGCGCGCCAGCAGCGGGACGATGCTGTCGTCGACAATGATGATCTTGTCTTCGGCGTGGTTGATGATGTGGGTCAGCTGCTCGGGGAAGAGCCGGAGGTTCAGGGTGTGCAGGACCGCGCCCATCCCGGGGACCGCGAAATAGGCCTCCAGGTGCTCCTGGTTGTTCCAGGCGAACGTCGCGACCCGGTCGCCCTGGCCCACGCCGAGCCGGCGCAGGGCCGAGGCGAGGCGTTCGGCGTTCCCGGCGATCTGGGTGAACGGAGCCCGGCGGGCGCCCGTGCCGGTCCAGGTGACGCACTCGCTGTCCCCGTAGACCCGCGAGCCGTGCCGCAGGATCGCGGTGACGGTGAGCGGGAAGTCCTGCATCGTGCTGGAGATCATGAAGACCTCTCCTCGTACGGCCGTTCGGGGGGATGGGGGTGTGAGCCGGACAACATACCGACCAGTCGGTATTACCGTAGAGTTGCCGGGATGTCCGCGTCAACGAGTTGCCCTGGAGTGCAGAGATGACCTCCGTCGATCAGCCCGGCGAGTCCCGCGACCAGGTCCGGGGCGGGGTCCCCGGCCTTGATCTGGAGCGGCTGCGCGGCTTCCTGCAACGGAGTCTTCCGGACTTCACCAATGGCCCGCTCGACGCCGAGCTCGTCGCCGGCGGACGATCCAACCTCACGTACGTCGTGTCCGACGGCTCCCGGGAATGGGTGCTGCGGCGGCCGCCGCTCGGCCATGTGCTCGCCACCGCCCACGACATGGCCCGCGAGCACCGGGTGCTGAGCGCGCTCGCCGGCACGCCGGTGCCGGTGCCGCGCACGTACGGGCTGTGCGCGGACGCCGAGGTCCTCGGCGCGCCGTTCTACCTGATGGAGAAGGTCGAGGGAACGGTCTACCGCACCGCCGAGCAGACCGGTGCCCTCGGCTCCGGCCGGGCACGGGCGATCTCGCTGGACCTCATCTCGGTGCTCGCCGCACTGCACGCCGTCGACCCGGAGGCCGCCGGGCTGGCCGGCTTCGGTCGGCCGGAGGGCTATCTCGAGCGGCAGGCGGCGCGGTGGCGCAAACAGCTCGAGGCCTCCCGCAGCCGGGACATCGAAGGCGTCGACGAGCTGACCGCCGCCCTCGCGGGCTCGATCCCGGTGACGCAGCGTCACACGATCGTGCACGGCGACTACAAGCTCGACAACGTCATCATCGGGGCGGACGACCGGGTCGCCGCGGTGGTGGACTGGGAGATGGCCACCCTGGGCGATCCGCTCAGCGACCTCGGGCTGCTGCGGCTCTACTGGGACGGGTTCGCCGAGCTGGTCGACCGGCCGGTCAGCCCCGCACTCGGCTTCCCGACCGGGGGCGAGCTGCTGGAGCACTACGCCCAGGCCGCGGGCCTCGACCTGTCACCGCTGCCCTGGTACGAGGCGTTCGCCTGCTTCAAGCTCGCGGTGATCAGCGAGGGGATCTACTTCCGTCACCGGCAGGGCAAGACCGTGGGGGAGGGCTTCGCCGAGATCGGCGACATGGTGCGCCCGCTCGTCGCCCGCGGCCTGGACACCCTCGGCCGCCGCCCGTAGCTGCCCGGCCCTCACGCCTGGCGGGGTCCGGGGTCGCCTTCTTCGTCCTGATCGGAGCCGAGGCGCAGGTCACGGAGCTGGCGCTCCACGTCATCGGCCGGAGCGCCGAGGTCATGCGTGCTGAGCAGGCGCAGGGAATCGCCGGTGTCGATCTCCAGCAGCCGGCTGCGCAGGCCCAGCCGCCGGGAGTCGTACAGCCGGATCTCCTCGATGTCCCCCCAGGGGATGTGCTCGCGGCCCGCGAACCCGCGGACGACGGTGATCCCCTCGCGGTCGGCGGCCAGCCGTACCGGAAGGACCATGTCCCGTACGGCGAGGACGGCCAGGCCGATCGCCGCGGCCCCGGCCAGCAGCCGCAGCGGCACGTCACCGCGCAGGGCCACCACCGCGAAGACGACTGCGGCGGCGGTCTTCAGCGCGACCTGCTCCAGCCGCACACCCCACTGTCTCTGTTCCCCGGGCACGCTCTCAGCATGGCACGGCCGGTGTCCGGCCATGGCAGGGTGGCGGGTCATGAAGGAACTGTCCGACCTGCCCTACGCCTCCGCGCTCACTCCCCATGACGGAACCTGGGGGGAGCAGACCTACGACACGGTGCACGTGGACGGGGTCACCGTCGAGGATGCCGACTGCGTGGGGACACGGTTTCTGGAGTGCGCGTTCACCCAGGTGACCTTCGAGGGCGGGCGGCTGCGCGGGGCCGGCTTCAACGACGTGTGGTTTCGCGACGTGCGCTTCGTCGGCACCGACGCCCGGGAGACCGGGTGGCTCGACGCCACATTGGTGGCGAACGTGCTCGCGGGAGTGCAGGCGTACGGGTCGAATCTGCGGCGCGTGACGTTCCGGGGCTGCAAGCTCGACTCGGTGAACCTGCGTGACTGCACGCTGACGGACGTGGCCTTCGAGGACTGCCTGCTGCGGGACGTCGATCTTCGCGGCGCCAAGCTCCTGCGCGTGAAGTTCCCCGGCTCCAGGCTGAGCCGGGTGGACCTGGCCGGTGTGACGCTGGACAAGGTCGACCTGCGCGGGGCCGAGCTGGGGCTGACCATCACCTCCGAGTCGCTGCGGGGCGCGGTGATCACGACCGGTCAGCTGCTGGACATGGCCCCGGTCCTGGCCCAGACCCTCGGCATCATCGTCAAGGACTCCTGAGGTTAATGATCTACAACGTAAAGACGCCGGGCCGGCTCAGCGCTGGTCCCGGCGCAGCGGGTGGTCCTCGGGGATCTCGACGAGGACGATCCGTACGCCGTCGGGGTCCTCGATCCACATCTCGATGAGTCCCCAGGGCTCCTGCCGGGGCTCGCGGGTGATGGGGACGCCGGCGTCCAGAAGCCGACGATGCTCCGCGTGTACGTCCCGCACCTGCATGAGGATCGCGTTGGAGCGGCCGGCGGGCTGAGGGTCGTGCCCGGAGACCTCCAGGAGCCCATTGCCGAGGAAGAACACGAGCCCTGGGTCATCGGGTGGCCCGAACTCGCGGTAGACGGCCAGTCCCAGGGTGTCGCGGTAGAACCGGCGGCTGCGCTCGGTGTCGGATGGGCGGAGCAGGATCCGGCTGCTGAGAACTTGCATGGCTCCGATCCTCCCCGTTGTCCGTTCGTCAGTTCGAGAGTAGGACTGGAAAAGGTTCGAACCGGGTGATCAGTGCGTGCGTCTCATTACTTAGAGCCACTCAGCACAGGGAGACAGAGCATGGTGCACAACAAGATGCCGTTCATCGGGATGACCTTCGCCGGGGCGGTACTGGCCATGGCTTTGACCGGATGCCAGACCGGGAGCGCGGGTCCGAACCCGGCGCCGGGCGTGCCGGACCCGTCCGCCCCCGCGCCGTCGTCCGGCGGTGGTGTCAGCACGGGCGGCGCCCCGGCGAACACCTCGGGCAGCCCGGCCGGGGGGTCGCAGGCCGCTCCCGTCCCGAACGGCCACTGCACGGCCGGCGACCTCCGGCTGACCCTCGGGGGCGGCGACGCCGCCGCGGGGACCGCATACCGCACGCTCGTGTTCACCAACGTGAGCGGGCACTCGTGCACGGTTCAGGGCTACCCGGGCGTCTCCTACGTCGGCGGCGACGACGGCCACCAGGTCGGCGCGCCCGCGGCCCGGGACGGGAGCAAGAGCTCTCCCATCAGGCTCGGCAGCGGGCAGGCGGCCTCGGCCGGCGTCGGCATGGTCAACGTCCACAACTTCGACAGCGCGACCTGTCGGCCGCAGCCGGTGCGCGGCCTGCGGGTCTACTCGCCGGGGGAGACCCGGTCGAAGTTCGTGGCGCTGTCGGGCACCGGATGCGCGAACGCGAAGGTCGACCAGCTCACCATCAAGCCGCTCCAGGCGGGCAGTGGTCAGTAACGGCCCGTCGACCACATAGATCACTCAGCACAGAGATCGGGGAATAACACATGGTGCAGGGTAAGGCTCCGTTGGCCGGAATGATCCTCGGCGGGACGGCACTGGCGGCGGCTCTGACCGGGTGCGGGGCGGCCGGCCGGCTCGCCACGCCGGCGGGCGCCAGCACAGTGGCACAGCAGTCCTCCGCCGGCCAGAGCGCCGCCGGCAGCAGGTGCAAGGCCGGTGACCTCCAGGTCTCCCTCGGCGGCGGTGACGCCGGGATGGGCCACACGTACCGGACGGTGCGGTTCACCAACGTCAGCGGGCACCCCTGCACAGTGCAGGGCTTCCCCGGCGTCTCCTATGTCGCCGGAGGCGACGGGCACCAGGTCGGTGCGCCCGCGGCGCGTACCGGGAGCGGTGGGACGGCCATCGGCCTCGCGGACGGGCAGACCGCGTCGACCACCGTGGGGATGGTGAACGTCCACAACTACAGCACCGCGAAGTGCAAGCCCGAGGCGATCCGCGGCTTCCGGGTCTACGTGCCGGAGGAGCGGGCGGCCAAGTTCGTGCAGCTGAACGGAACCGGCTGCGCCAACGCCAAGGTGCGGCAGCTCACCGTCAAGGCGCTTCAGGCCGGCCGCGGCCAGTGAGCGACGGTGATCTGGCCGATGACGTTGACGCCGTTCTTGGCGTCCCAGGAGACGTCGCCGCCGTTGGCGAGCCGGACGGCGTAGTCAGGATCTGAGGCGCTGGCGCCGTTGCCGGGAAGCGCGAGGCCCACCTTGTAGGTGCCTTCGGGTCGCCCGAACAGGCGCAGGGTGCCGCTGACCTTGTGTACGGGTGGTACACCGTTGCCGCCGGACCCGCCGGCGGTGGCGGGTTCGGTGGCAGCGGCGCCTTGCCAGGTGGTCCAGTCCGCGCCGGTGTCGGTCCTGGCCACGACTCTGCCCGCGGGGTCGAGCAGGACGAGCTGCACCGGACGTCTGGTGTGGGAGGGGCTGAAGCCGGTGTTCAGCAGGTCCATGTCGACCTTCAATGACATGGCGGTGCGGCTGAACCGTGCCTTTTGCAGCTGGATGCGGTAGCCGAGGTGGTCGCGCACATAGTCGTAGAGGGGGCGCTTCACCGCGGCTCCGGTGGAGTCACGGAAGTAGCCGTCCGATACCGGCAGATTGTCCGTGCGGACCTGCTGCTCGGTGATGGCGGTGTCGCGCCATGCCTTGATGCTGTAGGCGATGTTGTGCGTGACGGAGAACGTCGTAAAGTGCATCGACTGCAGGCGTTCGGCCGCGGGAAGGCCCGGGATGACCTTTTTCCAGCGGAAGTCCCAGGGCATCTCGCCGTCGACGACGACGTTCGGCGCGGTCTCCAGGACCTGCGGCCAGCTCTCGTGGGTGGGCCGGTAGTAGTCGTAGGGCCCTTCGCCGACGGTGAAGTAGTCGTTGTGGAATCCGATCCGGGCGCGGACGTCGGGCTCGGTCACCATGTCCCGCAGCCAGGGGTAGCGCATTCCGGTGTTCACGCCGCGGGGCAGAGCCCTCACGAGCGATCTCATGATGGCGTTGACCGAGGCGGGGTCGTGCTGGAGGTCGAAGCAGTTGGGTCCCCATTCCCCCCAGTTGCCGACGAAGCCGGCCTGCCAGGCCTGGATGACGTCGGCGTACTTCCTCACGATCGGGCTGAGCTGGCTGATGTGGCGGGCGATGGTCTGCGGGGTGTAGCAGCGGCCCGCGCGGACACCGTCGTCATAGGCGAACTGCAACACCACCTGGTAGTTCACCTCGCGCAGGCGCGACAGCGTGAGCTCGATGTTCTTGAGCGCTGCCGGGCTGATGTCGGTTGTGCACGTCGCCAATGCTTGCTTGCACTCCTGGCCCCCGGCGAAGTCCCAGAGGTAGAAGTGCAACCGGGCGACCGAGGTCTTCTCCCCGTGGACTTTCTCCTCGTCCCGCAGAACCACGCGGATGTCCTGGGCCTTGCCGTCCCGCTTCCAGGGGTGGGTCAGGTCTTTCGCATTGAACGTGGCCGCCAGCCGGAAGCCGCGGCCCGGGTTGTCCACTCGCGTACCACCGGGGTCGTCGGGCCGCAGCCCCCGGTAGCTTCGCTCGAACCGGTCCGGCGTGGCCGCCTGCGCCGGCCGGCTCGGTTGCAGTTGCACTACGCAGGCGAAAGCCACCAGCACTGCTGCGAAGAGGCCCGGCTTGCGAATCTTCATCCCTGTCCTCCGACGTCGAGGTGTCCGACGGGTGACAGGAAAGGGCGCATCGACCGTCCGCCGCCGTCTTGTCCGTCGAGCGCGATGGTGTGCGTGCCGCCTGGCCGCCCACCCGTTCGCCGCTCAGCAAGAGGAGGCGCCGAAGCCGCCTCTCGGACCGACCGGCTGACCCGGTGCAATCGTTCGCTTACGTTACGTTTCCCGCGGAGCATACTGCTGAGACCGAGCCGCGACTAGGCCCCCGCCGCGGCGGCTTTGGAGTAGGCCCTGCGTCAGCCGATGCGTTCCCGCTCGGCCGCGTCCGCGTTCAGCACCGTGGCCAGCAGCCCGGGGAAGAGCGCGTCGAGGTCCTGGCGGCGCAGCGCGTTCATCTTGGCCGTGCCCCGGTAGATCTGGGCGATCACGCCGGCTTCCCGGAGGACCCGGAAGTGATGGGTCGTGGTCGACTTGCTCACGGCCAGGTCGATGGCCGAGCACGCCGCCTCCTCGCCCTGGCCCATCGCGGCGAGGGTGCGCACCACCTGTAGACGCATCGGGTCGGCGAGGGCGTGCAACACGGCCTCGAGCCGGATCTCCTCGCGCGCGGGGTGCTCCAGCGGCCTGGCGGATGCGGTCAGCACAGTGGTTCCTTCCGAAAAGGTCCCCGCGATTGTACGACCCTCGTCGTAGTTTGACATCTCCCGTACTACGGTCACTATCGTACTAGCGCAATGACCTGTGCGCGAGCACGAAATCTGCCATGAAGGAGTACGGCTGTGAGTGCGTTGTTCGAGCCCTTGACACTGAGGAACCTCACCTTCCCCAACCGGGTCTGGATGGCTCCGATGTGCCAGTACTCCGCCGCGGATGAGGGGCCGGACACGGGTGCCCCCAACGACTGGCACTTCACCCACCAGGCCGCCCGGGCCGTCGGCGGCGCCGGCCTGATCATCACCGAGTCCACGGCGGTGAACCCCGAGGGCCGGATCAGCCCCGCGGACCTCGGCCTCTGGAATGACCGCCAGCAGGAGGCGTTCACCCGCATCACCGGCTTCCTGCGTCAGCACGGCACCGTGCCCGGCATCCAGCTGGGCCACGCCGGCCGCAAGGCCTCCACCGAGCGCACGTGGCGCGGTGGCGGCCCCATCGGCCCTGACGAGCAGCACGGCTGGCAGACCGTCGCGCCGAGCGCGCTTGCGTTCGCCGACGGGCACCCCGTCCCCACCGAGCTGACCGTGGAGCAGATCCGCGGGATCGTCGACGACTTCCGCGCCTCGGCCCGCCGGGCCCTGGCCGCCGGGTTCCAGGTCGTCGAGGTGCACGGCGCCCACGGCTACCTCATCAACCAGTTCCTGTCGCCCTTCTCCAACCGCCGCACCGACTCCTACGGCGGCTCGTTCGACAACCGCCTCCGGTTCGCGCTCGAGGTCGTCGACGCCGTACGCGAGGTCTGGCCGGAGGACCTGCCGGTGTTCTTCCGCACCTCCGCCACCGACTGGCTGACCGAGAACCCCGAGGACGAGCGCGAGGGCTGGACCGGGGACGACACCGTGCGGCTCGCCAAGGAGCTGCTGGCGCACGGCGTCGACCTGCTCGACACCTCGACGGGCGGCAACGCGCCCAGGGCGCGCATCACCACCGGCCCCGGCTACCAGGTGCCGTTCGCGGCCCAGGTCAAGGCGGAGACGGACATGCCCGTCGCGGCGGTCGGCGAGATCACCGACGCCCGGCAGGCCGAGGAGATCGTCGCCTCCGGCAAGGCCGACGCGGTCCTGCTCGCCCGCGAGCTGCTGCGCGAGCCGTACTGGCCCAACCGCGCGGC
>JAOPYH010000400.1 GCA_025964715.1 Streptosporangiaceae bacterium
CGCATGATCTGGAACAGAGGTCCGCGCGGGTCAGGTCCGCGCGGCTCAGGTTCGCCCGCACGTGCTCGACACCGGCGGTGAGCTGTTCCGGTGACGGTGCGGCGCGAGCGCGCGGTCACGGGCTGACCGGGTCGGCCCTGCCGGTGTTGGAGTCGACCAGCACGTGCAATGGCGCGAACGACCCGCCCTGGTGGTCGGCCGGTCGAGCGTCGCCGGTGAGGGCGTAGAACGCGCCGCTCCGCCCCTGCCAGGCCGCGCTTCCTCATCTTGACGGGTCTCCTCTGCTGGGCCGCGGCCATCAGGGGGCTCACCGCACTGTTCGATCCCGGCAGCCACATAAGCGAAGAGAAGGTGCTCTTCGACAGGTTCGCCCGCGGGGAGATCGACGATGACGAGTACCGCACTCTCCGGGAGTCCTCCGGAGTACGACCGGCCATACAGCGGGGGATGATAGCCGACCTCAACACCCCGGGCAGTACGTACGCGGCCCGTCTACCGTCGCCGGCCCAGATCAGCCAGCCGGGTGTACTCGACAGGGCGATCAGGTCGCCGATGACGGGGACGCCGAATGCGATGAACGACACGACGTATCGGGCCGTGCATCGTGTCGAGCGGGCCGTGAACCAGGTCTCCATGGTCGCGACAGCGCTGACCGCCGCCACCCCGAGGAAGGCGATGACGAGATCGCCATCACCGGAACGGGAGATCTCTGAGCTGACTCTCCGCAGACCGGATCAAGGACAAGTTCGCCTTGTGTGGCACCCCGCAACCGGTACGTGGCATATCCGCGGCGACTAGATTTCGCGCGCGCCCTGGGGGTGCGGGTGTCGGCCTTCGCGGCCTTGACGGCCACCGTGTACTCGTGGATCCGTACGAACTCGTCCAGACACGACGAGATCCGCGGTGGGCGTACGCACGTAAAGGCCGGGCGGATAAGGAGTAGGCCGCGCTCCAGTCTTGTCCTGGGGCAGGGGATCGGCGATACTCCCGGAGCGATTAGAACGACATTCCAATGGCTTTCCGCATGCTTCTCTGCCTGTCCGCCGGCCCGTTTGGAGGACACCTTGCGTCGAAGCAGGGTCCTGACCGCTGCGGCGGTCATAGCGATCGGTCTTGTCACATCCGCGACGCCCGTCCACGCGGCCGAGGACCCGTACGGTCGCGTGCTGAACATCCTGCCGCCCGGTCAGTCCGGCGGGATCAACGCCACGGACCTCGCGACGGTGCTCCTCGGTGACCCCCAGGGCCGGGTGGCCGTCGACGGGAAGAACGCACCGAAGAACTTCGCCGACCAGCTGGAGATGTACGACGCGCTGGGCCGGCTCGGCCCCGGCGAGATCACGAACGCCGACCTGACGAAGTACTACAAGGACGCCGGCTTCGAACCGGACCAGGTCGTCCGCCAGGTCCAGCCGAAGCCGGGCGTGACCATCCGCTGGGACTCCCACGGCGTGCCGTACATCAAGGGCGCGACCCGTGCGGACGTCGCCTGGGGCGCCGGCTACGCGGGCACGATGGACCGGATGTTCCTGCAGGACGTACTCCGGCACGCGGGCGCCGCACGGTCGGCGGAGTTCCTCGGCGCGACCGACGGCAACGTCGCCATGGACCAGGAACAACTGCGCACCGCGCCGTACACCCAGCAGGAGGCCGCCGACCAGGTCACGACCGCGGCCGGTCGCTACGGCGCCGAAGGCACCGCGCTGCTCCCGGTCGTGGACGCCTATCTCGCGGGCATCAACGCCGGCCAGGGCACGCTGTGCCCGCTCGGCCTCCCCACCGGACTGGACTGCCCGGCGGAGTACGCCGCCCTCGGCAAGACGCCGCAGAAGTGGACCCGCGCCGACCTGACCTACGTCGCCTCGCTCGTCGGCGGCATCTTCGGCAAGGGCGGCGGCGGGGAGTACGCGAACGCGCTGTGGTTCCAGCGGCTGCGGCAGCGGTTCGGCGACGCCGAGGCCCGCAAGGTCTACAACGATCTGCGTGCCAAGAACGACCTGGAGGCGCCGACGACCGCCACCCTCACCTTCCCCTACGGCGGCAGCGGCGGCATCGACCCGGCCCGGCCCGGTGTGGCGCTGCCCGACCTCGACGGCCCGCAGGCGCCGGGCTCCGGCGCGACCGCCTCCGGCGGACTGCCGCCGCTGGACGACCTGGTCGGCGGAGGTACGCTGCCCGCCCTGCCCGGCCGGCTGGACACCCCCTTCGGCACGGTCGATCTGCGGCTGACGGCGCACGGGATGAGCAACGCGGCCCTGGTCGCGGCCGACCACACCCGCAGTGGTCACCCGGTGGCGGTGTTCGGCCCGCAGACCGGCTACTACGCTCCCCAGCTGCTGACCGAGCAGGTCCTCGACGGGCCGGGCGTCAAGGCGCGCGGCGTGGCGTTCGCGGGGACCAACCTGGTCGTCCAGCTCGGCAGGGGGATCGACTACGCGTGGTCGGCGACGAGCGCGAGCAGCGACATCGTCGACACCGTCGCCGAGCGGCTGTGCAACATGGACGGCTCGGCCGCCACCGTTAATTCGGGGGCGTACCTGAAGAACGGTGTCTGCACTCCGCTGGACTCGCGCACGCACACTGAGACGGCCCTGCCGAACCCGACCGCACCCGGTCTGCCGAAGAAGCTGACGTTCCAGGTGCTTCGCACCGATCACGGCATTGTTCAGGTCCGTACGACCGCGGGCGGCACGCCGGTGGCGATCGTGCTGCAGCGCACCACCTACCGGCACGACGTCGACTCGGTCATGGGCTTCGCCCGCGTCAACGACCCGGGCTACGTCCATGACGCCGCCTCGTTCCAGCGGGCGATGGAGGGGGTCGACTACACGTTCAACTGGTTCTATGCCGACAGTCGCGACATCGCCTACTTCGGCTCGGGCCTGCTGCCGAAGCGCTCGACCGAGGTGGAGTTCGACCTGCCCCGCTGGGGTGACGCCCGCTATGACTGGCAGGGTGTCCTGCCGTTCGAGAGCCACGCCCGCCAGATCAACCCGCCGACCGGCTACCTGGTCAGCTGGAACAACAAGCAGGCGCCCGGCTTCTCCGCCGCCGACAACGACTGGGGCTACGGGCCCGTGTACCGCAGCCTGGCGCTGTCCGACCGGATCGCCGGTGCCCGCGACGTGACCCGCGAATCGCTCGCCGGTCTCGTCGAGGACGCGGCCACCGTGGACTCACGGGCCCGCTACACGCTCCCGATGCTGCTCGACGCGCTCGGGGACGACCCGCAGGTCGCCGGCGCGGTGGCCCTGCTCCGGGCCTGGCTGGCCGACGGCGCACACCGGGTGGACCGTGACCGCGACGGCTCCTACGACCACCAGGCGGCGATCGCGATCTTCGACGGGTGGTGGGAGGACGCGGCCAAGAGCACCCTGCGCGGCGGACTCGGCTCGCTCGTCGACGCGCTGCCCCAGCGGCTCGACGACCACCCGCGGAACGGCATCGGCTCGTCGTGGAACGGCGTCGCCTGGTACGGCTACGTCAGCAAGGACCTGCGGCAGCTGCTCGGGCAGCCGGTGACGGGCGGCTGGCACCGCTCGTACTGTGGTGACGGCTCACTGACCGCCTGCCGCCAGGACCTGCGGAGCTCCCTGTCCGCGGCGGTGTCCCGGCTGCTCCAGGCGCAGGGCGCGACGTCCGTCAGTGCCCTGACCTACGACAAGCACACCGACGACATCCGCTCGGTCACCGCCGGCGTCGTCGGCGTCCGCCCGATCGACTGGCAGAATCGGCCGACCTTCCAGCAGGTGGTGGCGTACACCGCGCATCGTTCCTGAAGTCAGACGTGAGGCCCCGACCGATCAGGTCGGGGCCTTCGCCGTCACGTCCCGCGGCGCAGCTGCACCACGCTCCACCACGTCACGCAACGCAGGCCCCACTCCAGGGGCCCGTACCGGAACCGGGACAGCCACCAGCGGCTGAAGCCGGCCTGCACGGCGAGGATGACCAGCGCCAGGACCATGGCGGTGCCCCAGTGGGCGGAGTTCCGCAGGCCGAGCGGACCGGCGGCGGCGACCACGGCGAGCGTGGCGGTGACGTAGTTGGTCAGCGCCATCCTTCCGAGCGGCTCGAGGACCGCCGACAGCGGGCGGCCCAGCCGGGTGCGCAGCACGAGCAGCACCGCGGTGGCGTACGCGAGGGCGCCGAGGAGACCGGCCGCCGCCGCGATCCGCGTGGCGAAGGGCCCGGCGGGCGGGTAGGTGTGCTGCCACCATCCGGCGGCGGCCGCCACCGGGACGGCGACAGCGAGCACGACGGCGAGCTGCCCGGTACGGCGGTCGAGTGTCCCGGCGATACCCAGGCGCGCGACGGCGAGACCCAGCAGGAACAGCCCCGGGATGCTCGCCATCGCGCCCGAGGCGAGGGTCACCGAGGCGACGAGCCCCAGCAGCGCCGCGGGCAGGACCACCCACGCCGGCAGCCACGAGGCGGGCAGCAGGATCAGCAGTCCGACGATCGCATATGGCAGCAGCGCCTCGCCGGGATGCAGCTGCTGGTGGGCGAGGCCGAGCACACCGAGGGCCACCAGCCGGCGGACCAGCAGCAGCCGGGGGTGCGACGACCGCCGCGCGGCGCTCTCCAGGAAGATCGCGAAGCTCAGCCCGAAGAGGAACGAGAAGATCGGGAAGATCCGCTGATGGGCGAACAGCTCCAGGAACGCGGGTATCGGGTAAGTGCGGTGGGCGCCGTCGTAGCTGACCATCCGCGTGATCTGATCCGGGATGTTGACCAGGAGGATGCCGCACAGTGCGAAGCCGCGCAGCGCGTCGAGCGCGGTGATCCGGCGTGGCGCCTGCGGGCTGAGCTCCGAGGCGGT
>JAOPYH010000054.1 GCA_025964715.1 Streptosporangiaceae bacterium
CGGCGCGCCGCCGAGCCCGTCCGTGTCGTGACCCGTATCCTGCCCCGTGCCATGGCTCGTCCCGCTGTGAGCCGGCAGGGAGCGCCCGTTGGCGGTCGCGCCCTGTGACTCGCTCCTTTGGCAGCCGGTCGCGAGAACAACGGCCACGGCCGATGTCACAGCGACAATCTTGATGACAATCACGCTAGTGGCCGTACCCCTTCGCGCGGCCTTACTGCTGTGTGTCGTCGGATCATGAGATCGCCATATCCGGAAAACACCGGTCCACGCTATTGAATTGCCATACGTACATAGTTGTCCTAATTCGTGGGGACCCTGTGGAGCTCAGCCAAGGGCGCACCGGGCCGCTCATTGGGCCGTGAGTGAGCCGCCGGAGAGCCCGCGCACCCGGTTTTCCAGTGCGGGCCGGCGGAGCTGGCCAAAGTCACGGGTGACCTTCCCGCCGGCCGTCACGAACACATACGAAGGCACCGAGGTCACTTTGAACTGCGCGTAGAGCTTGCCCGCGCGGTCGTCGAGCTGGGTGATCCGGTCCGTGCCCGTGTGGGTCACGAACCGCCGCATCTGTTCTCGGCTCTTCTCGAGTCCGGCGATCCCGACGAAGGTCACCCGATCGCCGTACTTCTTCGCCACGTCGGCGACGTGCGGGGCGTCCGCGATGCACTTTGGGCACCAGGGCGCCCAGAACCAGAACACCACCGGCCGTTCGGCGAGGTCCGCACCCGTGAAGGGCCTGCCGTCCAGCGTGGTCCCCTGAAACCTGAGCTGCGGCGGCAGCCTGCCGTCGGCGCCTCCCACCGTCTGGGGAGACGACCGGGTGCCTTTCGCGCCGGCCGGTCTCTCTCCCGAGCCCCCATCCTGTCCCGGACCCCCTTTCGCGCAGCCGGTGCCAAGGAGCCAAGCCGCCAAAAATGTTATGAAAATGGTTTTCATTGAGAAATGTCCGAAATTATTAGGCAAGGAGTATCCGATCGTCATTTGGTTTCGTCCCCTTCTGGAGGTGTTTCCCTCAAGCCCGGCGCGCCAACCGGTATTGATGATCAAAACCCCAGGTCAGAGCGTTCATCAACGCGTTCACTGGGGCATGGAACAAAGAGCCGGGCCCAGGGAGGACCAGGCCCAAGGGGAGGTAAGAATCGATGACGACTCAGGCTGAATACACCACAAACCACACCGAGCACGTCGGACACGACCACGCGCACGGGCCGCAGTGCGGTCATGTCGCCGTGCCGCACGGAAACCACGTCGACTACGTTCACGACGGCCACCTGCACAGGATTCACGACGACCACGTCGACGAGTGCGAGGCCCAGGGCCATACCCAGCACAAGACCCACACCCATCAGCACGGTGACGGATGCGGCCACGTGGCCGTCCCGCACGGTGACCACGTCGACTACATCCACGACGGATGCCGGCACGCGCAACACGACGGCCACTGGGACGAGCACTGATCCACGCGCACTGATCCACGCGCACTGATCCATCGGTACGGGACAGAGGTACGGCGTCGTCGGCGCTGATCTGGGGGAGGCGTCATGGGAGTGCGGACGTGGATCGAGGAGTGGCCCGTTTTCCGCCAGGTGAGGGGCACTGACCCGCTCGGTCGCGGGGCCTCGGTCCGATCGCCGACCACCAGGTCGCTTCGGCCCCGGGTGGCGACGGCGGACAGAGTGGTGAAGTCTGTCTGTCCGTATTGCGGCGTGGGTTGCGCACAGAACGTGTATGTCTCCGGCGACCGGGTCGTCCAGATCGAGGGCGACCCGGACTCGCCGGTGAACCGGGGACGGCTGTGCCCCAAGGGGGCCGCGACGCTGCAGCTGACCACGGGTCCGGGGCGGCGATACACGGTGCTCTACCGGCGGCCGCACGCCGCCGACTGGGAAAGGCTCGATCTCGACACGGCGCTGGAGATGGTCGCCGACCGGGTCATAGCCACCCGCAACGAGACGTGGGAGTGGGAGGCCGAGGGGCAACGCGTCCGGCGGACGCTCGGGATCGCCAGCCTCGGCGGGGCGACGCTGGACAACGAGGAGAACTACCTCATCAAGAAGCTGTTCACCTCCCTCGGCATCGTCCAGGTGGAGAACCAGGCGCGGGTCTGTCACAGCTCGACGGTGGCGGCGCTCGGCACGTCCTTCGGCCGCGGCGGGGCCACCATGTTCATGCAGGACCTGCAGAACTCCGACTGCATCATCATCCAGGGCTCAAACTTCGCCGAGTCCCATCCGGTCGGCTTCCAGTGGGTGATGGAGGCCAAGGCCCGCGGCGCCACCGTGATCCACGTCGACCCTCGGTTCACCCGGACGAGCGCGCTCGCCGACGTGTACGTCCCGATCAGGACCGGCTCCGACGTTGCGTTCCTGGGCGGGCTCATCAACCATGTCCTCGCGAACGAGGCCTACTTCCGCGAGTACGTGCTGGCCTACACCAACGCCTCCACCATCATCACCGAAGAATTCCGCGACACCGAGGACCTCGACGGGTTGTTCTCGGGGTTCGACGAGGCGACCCGGCACTATGACAACAACACGTGGAAGTACGAGGGCATGGACATCGTCGCGGCCTCGGGCGAACGCGACCTGGGATACGAAGACCGCCTGCGCGAACGCTCGATCCGGCTCACCGAAGCCGACGCCTACGGTGCGGGCGGGCCGCCGCTCACGGGCGGGCCTCCGAACCGCGACGAGACGCTGCAGCATCCGCGCTGTGTGTTCCAGATCCTCAAGCGCCACTACGCCCGCTACACGCCGGAGATGGTCCAGGAGATCTGCGGTGTGGCGCCCGAGCTGTTCGCCAAGGTCTGCGACGCTCTGGTACGCAATTCCGGCCGGGACCGCACCAGCGCCTACGTCTACGCGGTCGGCTGGACGCAGCACACCGTCGGGGCGCAGTACATCCGGGGGGCGTGCATCCTCCAGCTGCTGCTCGGCAACATGGGCCGGCCCGGCGGGGGCATCCAGGCGCTGCGGGGGCACGCCAGCATCCAGGGCTCCAGCGACATCCCTACCCTGTTCGACCAGCTCCCGGGCTACATCCCGATGCCGCACGCCCACGCGCACGACGACCTCGACTCCTTCGTCGCGGGGGAGGCGTCGGAGAAGGGCTACTGGGGCAACATGCGCTCCTACTTCGTCAGCCTCCTCAAGGCATATTGGGGCGACGCGGCACAGCCCGACAACGACTTCTGCTTCGACTACCTGCCGCGGCTGACCGGCAGCCACAGCACCTACGACACCGCCATGGCGCAGCTGGAAGGCAACTGCAAGGGCTATTTCCTGATGGGGGAGAACCCGGCGGT
>JAOPYH010000062.1 GCA_025964715.1 Streptosporangiaceae bacterium
TGAGACGTCACCGCCTAAGGTGGAGATTCAGGAGGCGGATAAACGGATCGCCAGCGCTCTTCGGATCGGAGTCGGTGATGCGATCATCAGCAGACACCAAGAGCGCTCAATAGATAGTAATCAAGACGCGCTCGAAGTTCGGCCACCAAAAAGGGAGGAGGTAAGTTTTTTCAACATACCGGACGATGGGAGTGTGGCTGTGTATGTGCACTATCGAATCGCCTATGACAGGCTGGATCAGCCGTTCCGGCTCACGGTCAGCATTTTCCCCACGGATCGGCATCAATTCGCTATGTTCTTTGGTGATCATTACTGATATTCCCACGCCGGCGCCGCATCCGCTCCCTGAGGTGGAGCTGGCTGGAGGCGTGTGGCCCACGTGATGCCACCGTCCTGCACTCGCCTGCGTTCGACCCTGGCACGCGGCATCTGGGAGCGGGGTCGCGATGCGGAAGTATCGCTCCCACAGCGACCTGCATGACGGCTTCGACGATGCGCTCAGGCGTCAGGAGGGGTCACTCGGTCTGTGATCCGTCACATGCCCACCCGCCAGAGCGTGAGAATGGCTCCTGACACGATCAGGCCGGCGATGCCGAACGCCACCTCTCCCAATGTGATCAGGATCGCGCAGCCGGCTGCCACCGCCGCGGTGACCAGGAGCGCCGGGTAGTCTCTCGCGGGTTTGGCGGACTCCTTGAGTTCGCGTTCCCACAGGCCGAAGTCTTCGTGCACGCCGATCTCGTTTCCTTCGAAACGTCTCTGCCCCTGATGGGCCGGTTCACGCCTCGAGCCGCGATGGCCTGCGGCTGTGGACCTCCCGATGTCCCGCCCGGCCGTCGGCGCGAGATCCAAACGAGGCAACAGGTGAGAGGTCTCGCGCCGCCATTGCTAGGCTGCGAAGAGCCCTGGGGCGCGGGTGACACATGCCGCGTAAGTCCTCAGGCACTGACTGCACAGTCGAACTGAAGGGTTCCCAATCGTGAAGAAGCTGCTTGTTCTTGTGGTCATCGCCGTCGGCGGCTTCGCTGTCTGGCGCCGGCTCCAGCAGGACCGTGCCGAGCTGGACCTTTGGACCGAGGCCACCTCGTCCGACAACTGAGATCCCGCTGAGTCTCGCGGGGGGAGCAGGAGCCGGTTGCAGGACATCGGTGTCCCGCCTGGACATCGGCGAGAAGCGGGGGGTCCCGGCGTGAGCGAAGCGGCACGGATCACGCTTGCCTGCCTCGATCTCGCCGGGACCACTGTGGCCGACGGCAACACGGTTGAGACCGCGTTCGCCGAGGCGATCGCCACTCTTGGCATAGTGCCCGGTACGGCCGCATACGACCGGGCCATGACCCAGGTGCGTGCGTCCCGCGGCCGGCCGAAGATCGACACCTTCCGCGAGCTGTTCCCTGGGGACGAGGCCCGCGTTCAGGCGGTGAACCTGTCCTTCGAGCGCTCATACGACTCGCTCATCGACCGGATGGGCCTCGTCCCCGTCCCTGGTGCCGAAACCACGCTGGACAAGCTCGCCTGCGCCGGGGTACGCGTATGTCTGATCACCGGTTTCAGCCGAACCACCCTCGGCCGGGTGCTCGACACCCTCGGCTGGTGGAACCGCGTCGACCTGGCCCTGTGTCCCGCGGACGTCGGACGGGGCCGCCCCTGGCCCGACCTCGTGCTGTCCGCCGCGCTCCGGCTGCAGGTGGACGACGTACGGCACATCGCCGTCTGCGGTGACACCGAGAGTGACATGCTCTGCGGCCGGCGTGCGGGAGCTTCCGTCGTGGCGGGAGTGCTCACCGGCGCGCACGACCGCGACCGGCTCCACCAGGCCGGCGCCACGCACATCATCGACAGCATCGCCGCCCTCCCCGGTCTCATCTTTGGCGACGCGGCCACCGACCGGGACACGGTTGCCTCATAGCACCGGTAGGCTTGGCCCCGCTGTTCCAGGGGCCTTAGCTCAGTTGGTAGAGCACCGGCTTTGCAAGCCGGGTGTCAGGGGTTCGAATCCCCTAGGCTCCACCCCACCGAAAGCCCAGGCCAGGAAGCATTTCCCGGCCTGGGCTTCCGTCGTTCAGGACCGCTTCTTGCGCCTGCGTGCCCGTTGCGTGCCCGATCGGTTCCCGCCGGCCTTCTTGAGTTCGGCCTTGGCCATCGCGCTGAGCGAGTCCGCGATCTCACGGTGCCGCTCGTCGGTGGCGTGCAGATAGATCATGGCCGCCCGGTCACTGGCAGGAGAAGTTGGCCAGCACCATCGCATCGAGGTGGTCGGACTTTTTGCGCGCGACCGAATGGCGCTCGCGATAGCGGGCCAGCGCCATCGGATTGATGGCGAAGACCCGCCGGCCGGTGCCGCGCAGCGCGGCGACCAGCAGCCCGCGCGCCCGGCAACCCTGCCCCTGGATTGATTCTGTCGTCGAGAACGAGCCGGACTTCTGAACCTGCAGTCCACCGAATCTACTGTCTGCGCATTAGCAGATGGCCTCGGCGGAATCGCTCCCCTACCTGGGGCTCGCGCAGCATCCGGCCGACTTCGACGAACTGTGCCTCGCGCGCCAGTGCGGCGAGGTCGTGGATGGGCCATCGGTAGGCCGGCGCCACCTTGTGGTCGAACGCCACCACCGGCCCGCCCTCAGACTCGAAGAAGGCGAGCAGGAGGTGGCCGCCCGGGGCCAGCACCCGGCGGAACTCGGCGAAGTATGGCGGCAGTTCCTCCGGCGGGGTATGGATGACGGAGTACCAGGACACGATGCCGCCCAGCCCGCCGTCGGCCAGGTCCAGGGCACCCATCGAACCGACCTCGAAGCGCAGGTCGGAGTATGCCTCGCGGGCAAGGTCGATCATCACCGGCGACAGGTCGACGCCGAAGGCGTCCAGGCCCAGGTCCCGCAGGTGCGCCGTCAGTTGTCCGGGGCCACATCCGAGCTCAGCGACGGGCCCGGCGCCAGCGGCCTGCACGAACTCGGCGAACGCGGCGAGCACCGCGCGGTCCAGCGGCAGGTGGTCGAGCCCATCCCGGGCGAAATCGGCGTAGCGGACGGCGGCGGCGTCGTAGGCCTCCGCCGTCGCAGTTAGATAGGCGGAGGATTCGGTCACGGCGGACGACTCTAGTTCCTCGGCTCCGCCGCCGCGCGGACTATCGAACGAACGGTGGACAGCGATGCCGCCCCGCCCGGCCGCGCCGCCATCGACGTCCCAGAGCCGTGCGGCGAGTTGGAAACTCGGAGGTAGACGAGGGGCTCTCGAGCGCTCCGCTGGGGCTCCGCCGCCCCCCAGACCCCCGCGTGCCGGAGGACTCACCCGAGCGATTGAGGTCTGTCACACCGTCCCGCCGTACGCTCGGGTAAGCCCTCCGGGCCGTCGAGCGCGGCGCGGGAAGGGCCGGTGCCGGCGAAGCATCGAGCAGTGGGATGACAGCAACAAGGGAGTGCCAGGCCAGCGCGTCCGGCCGCCGTGCCATTAGCGTGCCATTAGCCCCAGTGATCAGGGGGCAATAGCGGTCACTCGCGGATCATGGACTGGTCAGGACCGTGACCGGGCATGATCACGGAGATTTGCAAGCCGGGTGTCAGGGGTTCGAAGGCGTCGCGAAGTCGGCCGGAGAGCTGGGCGAGTGCGGTCGCGTGCAGTTGAACGCGGTAGCTCAATGAGCCCCACCGCCGCGATCAGCCCACCCTGGGATCGCCTCCTCCGCCGACACGAAGACAGCTCACGCTGGTCATGCGGCAGCCGACGCAGGATGTCCTCAGGGTCCAGCCCGGCGTCCGCGACCCGATGGATCGTCTTCACGGCCTAGTGGAGGCTGCGCAGCCGGACCGGGTGGTCGGTCCCGCGGATGTCGGCGCGCACGACGCTATAGAGCATCGCGTCCCGCCACTCCCCGTCCCGGAAGGCGTAGCTGCGCAGCACGCCCTCCTGGGTGAACCCGGCCTTCTCCAGCGCGCGCTGCTCAGCGATGTTGGCGGCGTCGGTGATCGCCTCGATCCTGGCGATTTGCGTGTGCGCGAACAGGTACCGCACCAGCAACCGCTGAGCCTGCGTGCCGAAGCCACTGCCGCGAGCCTCCGGCAGCAGATTGATCCCGACGTTCCAGCAGTACGAGAACCGCGACGTCACGACCTTGTGCCAGGCCACGAAACCCAGTCGATCGGCGCCGGAGACCACCATCAAGTAACCGCCGTCCTCGCCCAGCAGGCCGTTCTCCGCCCACCGACGCCGCCACCGACCCGGATCCGACCAGCCGTGCCAGTCATACGGCCCGGACGCCTCCGGATCTGTCAAGAACCGATCGAGCACTGACAAGTCGTCCTCGGCCACCGGACACAAAACCACACGATCAACGCTCACGGCCGGTCAGGCTACCGATCCGATCGTCCACACCAGAGTCAAGGGCGGTAACGAACCGCTAACGGGCCGCCGCACCGCGAACCACCGGCGTGGTAAGCGCATCACAAGCGTTGGTCGGTTCAGGCCGATTGACGGCATAGTGAGGAGTGCGCTTGTGCTGATCTTCCTGGTCATCGCCGTGCTGGCCGGAGTGCCCGCGTGCGTGGCCTACGCGGGTAAGGGTGGCGAGCGATTCCGCTCGATAGTCGGGACGATCCATCTCGCGCTCGCATTCATCGTGGCCTGTGCCGCGGCGGCCGAGATGCTCGCCGACCCGCCCGCGCCCACGGCGGTCGCGACGGGACTGCTGAGCGTTGTCCTCGCGGTCACCGCGCTGGCCCTCCGGCCGTCGAGCGGTGGCGGCACGGCGCACGACGGCTCGCAGGACCGGCGTGGAACGGCACAGGCCGTGCCGCAACCACATTCGGGTCAGTGGGCGACTCCGCCGCACCCCGGCATGCCGCCCACGCCCGGCGCTCCGCCGCAGCCGCCGTGGCCGCCGGCCGGGCGGTGAGCGTCGGGATGCGCACAGGTACGGCAGACGCGGATCTAGCGCGCGGTGCCCGCGATGATCTTGGGTGCGCCCTCGCGGTTGAGCGTTGCCGCGATGAGGCCGCCCAGCTCGACGGGCCGCTGCCGGCTGCCCCGTTCTTCTGCGCAGACGAACTGCCGGCCGTCGCCGCTGAACACCATGCCGCGTAGCGACAGCCGCCCGTCCGAGGTCACCGTGCAGTGCCCAGCGATCGGGCTGTTGCAGTGGCCCCGCAGCTCATGCAGCATCGCCCGCTCCGCCACCACGAGCGTCCGGGTCTCCGGGTGGTCCACCGGCTGGAGCAGCTCGCGGATTTCCTCATCGGCCGTACGGCACTGGACGCCCACGACCCCGGCGCCGACCGCCGGGCACATCCGGTCGAACGGCAGGACCTGGCCGATGCGGTGGCCCAGCCCGGCGTGCACCAGGCCGGCGCAGGCCAGCACCAGTGCCTCGAACTTCTCGCTCTCGTCCAGCTTGGCGACGCGCGGGTTGACATTCCCGCGCAACCGCTCCACCCGCAGGTCCGGCCGGGCGCGCAGGATCTGCGCCTTGCGGCGGACCGCGGAGGTGCCCACCGCCGACCCGGCCGGCAGCTCGTCCAGGGAGCTGTACGTGGACCCGGCCCGCCAGACCAGGCAGTCACGGACGTCTGCGCGTTCGAGGTAGGCGGCGAACACCAGCCCCGGCGGAAGCGGCACGTCGCACGGCACGTCCTTCATGGCGTGCACCGCCATGTCGATCCGGCCAAGGAGGAGTGCCTTGTCGAGCTCTTTCATGAAGGCGCCCTTGCCGCCGAGCTCGGCGAGGTCGCCCTGCCAGCTGTCGCCGGCGGTGCGGATGCCCACGATGTCGATGTGGAGCTCGGGTGCGACCTGATGCAGGGCTTTCACGACCCGCCCGGCGTACGCGAGCGCGAGGGGTGAGGTCCGGCTGCCCAGGCGCAATCTCCGGGGCGGCGGGACGCGGCCGGGGTACGCGGCCGTGGGACTGGGCTCCTGCCCCTCGATCGGCATATGGGGACTGTACGGCGTTACTTCCGGGAAGTTGCCACAAACGGTTACACCGCGACCACGCTGCGCATGCGTCCGGCGCGAGGACGGCGCGGTGGGGTGCGTGCAGCCGGTCACGGTCCGTCGTCTAGGGTTTGCTGCCTCGGGACCCGCGACGGTGGGGACAGGCCCACAATGGTCCTGACCCGCCAACCCTCAAGGAGCACCATGACCTCCTCAGGCACGAGAGACAACCTCGAACTCGCCGCGAGCGCGCGGGAACTCGCCGACAACGCCCCGAACGGATCGCTCGCGCAGGCAGCCGCCGGCTCGGTGGCCGTCACCTGCGCGACCACTCGCGATCTCGCTGAGGCTCGCACGACCCTCGAGGGCGTCACGCCCGGAGACGTACGGGACGCGGCGCTCGAGCTCTTCGACCGGCTCGCGGCCGCGCCGTCCGCGTCGAACGGCGCCCCGCCTGCGTCCTAGGACAGGGAG
Organism: Streptosporangiaceae bacterium; assembly: GCA_025964715.1. Lineage (GTDB taxonomy): Bacteria > Actinomycetota > Actinomycetes > Streptosporangiales > Streptosporangiaceae > Actinomadura_C. The sequence goes on from JAOPYH010000062.1 coordinate 6,397, forward strand.
AGTGCGGCCAGAGCGGCGTTGACGATGCTGCCGGGCAGCAGGTCATGCAGCTCGTAGAGCTCGTGCACGGCACCGGACTCGCCGAACCCGTCGACGCCCAGCGGCACACAGGGCGTCCCCAGCGCCGAGCCGAGCCAGGCCATGGTGTGTGAGGCCCCGTCGTGGACGGTGACGATCGGCGCGCGATCGCCGAGGACGGTCCGCACGGCGCCGGGGACGCTCGGCGCGGTCGCCGTCCCTACGCCCTGACGAAGGGTGCGCTGCCAGGCGCCGTACAGCCGGTCCAGTGAGGTCACGTCGACGACGTGGGCGGCGATGCCCTCGTCGGCGAGCCCTTCGGCCGCGACCAGCACCTCGGGCAGTACGGCGCCGGACGTGGCGAGGTGCACGACCGGCGCGCCCGCCTCGCGCAGCTCTGGGTGGGCCTGGTGTGCGTCGACCAGGCGGTAGGCGCCCGCCAGCACCTGGCGGCGCAGCACGGCGTCCCCGATGCGCGCCCGGGCGGCCTGGAAGGGCGCCTGGTCGATCGGCCTCGTGGTCAGGCGGAAGTAGTAGGCCCCGTCTTCGGCCGGTTTGGCGGTGGTCGTGGAGCTCGGACCCGCCGCGATGTTGCCGAGTGCGTCGCAGAGCAGCCAGTCGAGCGCGGTGGCATAAGCCGGCTCGATGAAGGTCACGCCCGGGAGCTCGAGACCCACCGAAGGGGTGATCGTGGACTGGTGCGCGCCGCCTTCCGGGGCCAGCGTGATGCCGGACGGCGTGCCGGCCACGACGAATCTCGACCCCGAGTAGGTGCCGTACACGAAGGCGTCGAGACCACGGAGCAAGAACGGGTCGTACACCGTCCCGACCGGCAGCAGCGGCTGCGCGGACAGGTCCCACGACAGGCCGAGCTGGCCGAGCAGCTGGAACAGGTTCATCTCGGAGATGCCGAGCTCGATGTGGTGGCCCGACGGCCCCTCGGCCCAGCGCAGCATCGGGTCCTCGTTCCACGAGCGCCGCTGGTCCGGGGCGAACACCCCTGTCTTGTTGATGAACCCGGCGAGGTCCGTGGAGGTGGCCACGTCCGGCGCGGTGGTGACGAGGTACGGCGCGACCTGCTCGTCTCGGGCCAGGTCGACGAGCACGCGCCCGAAGACCTCCTGCGTGGAGACCGGTTTGCCGGTCCGTACGTTCGTCGACTCCGGCACCCTGACCGGCAGTGACGGCTCGCGGGGGGCGCGGGTGAGCGCCTCCCGGCGGGAGCCGACCCAGATCCCCGCGGGAGACGCGGGGTCGAACCGGTCCCACTCGGTCTCGCGGTCCAGCCCGAGCTCGGCGCGCAGCGCGTCGACCTGTTCGGTGGTCAGCAGGGCGGAGTGGTTGCGGGGGTTGCCCGCGATGGGGAGTCCCCATCCCTTGAAGGTGTAGGCGAAGACAACGCTCGGGCGGTCCGTCACGGCGTCGCACTCCGCATAGGCGTCCAGCAGCGCGTCCAGGTCGTGCCCGCCGAGGTCGGTGACGAGCGGCGCGAGCTCCTCGTCGGGGATGTCGGAGATGAAGGCCTCGACCTCCGCCGGGGCTCCGTCGAGGAACCGCTTGCGCACACCGTCGGAGAGCGGGCCGAACAGCGATTGGTACTGCTCGTTCGGCATGGCGTCGATCCAGGCCCGCAGGTGCTCGCCACCCGGCCGGGCGTACGCCGCCTGGAGGCGCCGGCCGTACTTCACCTCGACGACGTGCCAGCCGGCCGCCGCGAACTGGCCCCGCCACTGGTCGATCCGGACGCCGGGCACGACCCGGTCCAGGGACTGCCGGTTGAAGTCGACCAGCCACATCACGTTGCCCAGCCCGGCGGTGGCCGGGTCGGCCACCGCCTCCCAGATATTCCCCTCGTCCAGCTCGGCGTCGCCGACGAGCGCGATGAAACGTGAGTGAGGACGCTCGCCGAAGTGCGCGTCGACATAGCGCCTCGTCACCGCCGCGAACAGCGGCGCGGCCACGCCGAGCCCCACCGACCCGGTGGAGAAGTCGACCTCGTCGGGATCCTGGGTCCGGGACGGATAGGACTGGAGGCCGCCGCGGGCCCGCAGCCGTGGCAGGTAGGAGCGGTCGAGGTTGCCGAGCAGGTACTGGATCGCGTGGAACACAGGGGAGGCGTGCGGCTTGACCGCCACCCGGTCGGCCTCGCTCAGGTGGGCGAACCAGAGGGCCGTCATGGCCGTGACCAGCGAGGCGCTGGAGGCCTGGTGTCCGCCGACCTTCACGCCGTCGCCGGTCTCCCGGTCGTGGTTGGCCGCGTCCACGATCCGGGTCGCGAGCCACCGCACCCGGCGCTGGATCTCGTCCAGGACCTCGAGGTCGGGTGCCTGGTCGGCTGCGGGACGGGGGGCCTGGTCGTGGTCGGTCACGGGCGTTCTCCAGGGTGGCGCTCGGGCGGCCGCGGGGGTGTGCGTGAGCCGTCCCGGGTTTCGGTGCGCGCTGGTCAGCCTTACATAGGGGACAACAGGGCACAAGATCTTTTTGGGCCCTCCGGGCATAACGGTGCCCCCCTGCACCGTTAGAGTAGGGCAATCACCCTTTACGGCGCCGATGCGCGCCTGGCTCGTCGCTTGCAGCCCACTCCCGAGACGTGGTGCCTCCCGAGACGTGCCCACTTCTCGGAAGGTTTTACGTGTCAGACACGCCCACGTTCGCCCAGCTTGGCCTGCCCACCCCCCTGGTGTCCGCACTCGCCCGGCAGGGAATCGAGTCCCCTTTTCCGATCCAGACCGCCTGCATCCCCGACGTCCTCGCCGGCCGTGACGTGCTCGGCCGCGGCAAGACCGGATCCGGCAAGACGCTTGCCTTCGGGCTGCCGCTGCTCACCCTCACCGGTGGGCAGAAGGCCTCGCCGAAGCGCCCGCGCGCGCTGATCCTGGTGCCGACCCGTGAGCTCGCGATGCAGGTCCAGGCCAACCTCGAGCCGCTCGGCCGCAGCCTCGGCCTGCGTTTCAAGACAGTCATCGGACAGACCTCGATGCCCCGCCAGATCGACGCGCTCCGCCGCGGAGTCGAAGTGCTGGTCGCGACCCCGGGCCGCTTGAAGGACCTGATCCGCCAGGGCGCCTGTGACCTCAGCGACATCGCGATCACTGTGCTCGACGAGGCCGACCACATGGCCGACATGGGCTTCCTGCCCGACGTCACCGACATCCTGGACCAGGTCCGGCCCGGTGGTCAGCGCCTGCTGTTCTCGGCGACCCTGGACAAGGACGTCGACGTCCTGGTCAAGCGCTACCTCACGGACCCGGTGACGCACGCCATCGGCCCGATCGACGAGTCGGTCGCCACGATGGACCACCACCTGCTCCTCGTGGCACCCCGGGACAAGAACGCCATCACGGCCGAGATCGCCAACCGCGAGGGCCGTACGATCCTGTTCGCCCGCACCAAGCACGGTGTCGACCGACTGGCCAAGCAGCTCGCCCAGGTCGGCGTGCGCGCCGGCGCGCTGCACGGCGGCAAGAGCCAGAACCTGCGCACGCGCACCCTGGCGGAGTTCCGTGAAGGCAGCATCAGCGTGCTGGTAGCCACCGACGTCGCCGCGCGCGGCCACCACGTGGACGATGTGAGCCTGGTCCTCCACATCGACCCGCCGGCCGATTCCAAGGACTACATGCACCGCGCCGGCCGTACGGCCCGCGCCGGTGAGAGTGGCACCGTCGTGACCCTGGTGCTGCCGCACCAGGTCCGCTCGACCACCGCCATGACCCGGCGGGCAGGCGTCGACCCGACCCGGACGAAGGTCGTGAGCGGCGACGCCAACCTCGCCCGGCTGACCGGTGCGCGGCAGCCGAGCGGCGAGCCCATCATCGAGC
>JAOPYH010000069.1 GCA_025964715.1 Streptosporangiaceae bacterium
GCGGCCCTCCCGACGCCTCCGCCAAGAAGAGACGGGAGGGCCGTTCCCATGCCAGACCATGTGCACGTTGTCGTCGCACACGACAAAGGGCAACCCTCCGGGCTGCCCTACCTCACATCACCACAACCGTGACGCGGACCCGCCCGTCCGTCACCACAAGGAATGTCGCTCAACACGGTAGCGGTCCTGCCACCTGTCTTGGGTGGTGCCTTCCATCCAGCGCCCGGGCGTGGTGCGCTCCAGGCTGGCAAGACGGCCAGCGCATCCGGCGCGGTCGCGCCGGATGCGCTGGGCTGACCGCTGGGCAAAAGTCTTCACGCGAACCTGTAGTGGAGCGCTTTCCCGTTCGTCATCCCCATGACGAACGGGAAAGGAGACCGCTCATGGACGTCGTCACTGGTACACAGGTAGCGATTGCCCTGACCGTCGAGATACCGCGGGAGCGGATGTGGGAGTTGGTCACCGCGGTGGACCAGATCGGTGAGTGGAGCCCGGAGGCGATGAGAGGCACCTGGGACGACGGTGCCCTCGGCCCGTTCGCGGGTGCCCGATTCACCGCCCGCAACCGCCATGCCGACGGACCTGTCAGTACGGTGACCTGTGTGGTCATCGAAGCGGAGCGACCGCGCACCTTCGCCTGGACGGTTCTCGACGATTCCGGCCTGGTCGGCTCGAGGTGGCGCTATGAGCTGCGAGAGGGCGGCAAGCCGGGAAGCACCCAGGTTTGTCACTCGTTCACGCACGGTCCCGGCATCACCGGCGCCCGAGTGGGAGCCGAGGCCGATCCGCAGGCGCTCAACCGCCGTCTCGTCACGCTGTGCCGAAACATGACCACCACGATCGGCGCGATGGTCACCGCCGATAACGCGAACGGAGCAACCCGATGAAGTACCTGATGTTGGTGTGCACGGACCCGAACTACACCCCCGGCCAGGACGACGGCGCCCCGGATGTCCAGGACTGGGTCACGGAAACGGACGGCAAGGGGATCCGGCTGATGGGCAACCGCACCCGGCCGGCGAGCGACGCCACCACGGTTCGCGTCCGCAACCGGGAGGTGCTGCTGACCGACGGACCGTACGCGGAGACCAAGGACCAGATCGCCGGCTTCGACATTCTCGAGTGCGCCGACCTCGACGAGGCCATCGACGTCGCGTCCAAGCACCCGATGGCTTGGAGCGGGATGATCGAACTGCGCCCGTTCTGGCCCGACGACGAGGACGAGTAACCACAACTGACGGACGGCGAGGACTGGTGAAAGCCCAGGTGAAGGACCACATCGCCGGGATCTACGCCGACGGTTGGAGCCGGATCGTGGCCACCATGATCCGGTTCACCGGTGGCGACTGGGACCTGGCCGAAGAGTGTGCACAGGACGCGTTCACGCAGGCACTCCAGAAGTGGCCGGAATCAGGCATACCGACCCAACCACTGGCCTGGCTCACCACTGTCGCACGCAACCGCGCCATCGACCGGATGCGTCGCGCATCGACCGAGGCGGCGAAGCTGCGAGAGGTGGCCGCGATGGAACCGGAGCAGGCGCCGCCCTACGTCAACGACAGCGAGATCCCGGACGAGCGCCTTGAGCTCATGTTCACCTGCTGTCATCCGTCGCTGAATCTCGATGCTCAGGTGGCCTTGACCCTGCGGAGTCTGACCGGGATGAGCACCGCCGAGATCGCGCGGGCGTTCCTGGTGCCGGAACGCACCATGGGCCAACGCCTCTTCCGAGCCAAACGGAAGGTCGCCCACGCAGGCATCCCGTTTCGCGTGCCACCCGCACACATGCTGCCGGACCGCCTTCCCGCCGTACTCCACGTGCTCTACCTGCTGTTCAACGAGGGATACGGAGACCCGCGAAAGACCCGGCTGACCCAGGAGGCCATCCGTCTCGCCCGCGTGCTCACGGTGTTGATGCCCGACGAACCCGAGGCGCACGGCATGCTCGCGCTGATGCTGCTGCATGACGCCCGGCGGCCGGCGCGCATCGACGCGAACGGCGAACTGGTCACCCTGGAGGAGCAGGATCGCTCGCTGTGGGAACAAACTCAGATCACCGAGGGCACCACGATCCTCGAACGAACGCTGCGACGGCGCCGGGCCGGCGCGTACCAGATCCAGGCAGCCATCGCGGCCTGCCACGCCACCGCGCCGGTCGCGGCCCAAACCGACTGGCCACAGATCGTCGGGTTATACGAGCAACTCGCGCTCGTGGCGCCAAGCGTGATCGTGGATCTGAACCACGCCGTCGCGATCGGCATGGCCGACGGCCCCCACGCGGCGTTACCCCTGGTCGACGCGATCGCCGAGACCGGGCAGCTGAACGGGTACTACTTGTTGCACGCGACGCGTGCAGACCTCTTGCGACGCGCCGGCCGCGTAGCGGAGGCCGACGACAGTTATCGCGCGGCACTCGACCTCGCGCCCACCGAGGCCGAACGTCGCCTTCTTCGGAACCGGCTGGGGCTCCGCTGACGGCGGCGCAGCCATCACAGCGGACACCTCCTCTGGCGCTCGTGTCGTGCCCCCCAGGGGGCGGGGTAGACCCGCGCCCGGAAGCGGGACCGAACCCGGGAGCCACCCCGCGGGCCTCGGCGTCCCACTTACACGGCGTTCAGCGCCACTCTTCAGCAAAAAATCGGCGTGAACCGTTCAGCACCACCCCCGGCCCCTCGCCACTACCAGCGAACACGTCCCCAGCACCCACTGAAACCTACCGACGAACCCACAGAAAAAACCACGCCGAACATCAAAGAGCCCGAGCAAGGCACAGCAGGCATTCCAACGCGTGTGGGGCTCGTAAAGTCATCGCCGCAGGTCGGGACGGTAGAGCGTTCTCGGCTGGGACCATGTCGGCGTGATCATCTCGATGCTGTACAAGGTTGTTGGTGGCCAATTCCAGTTCCCCACACGCGGCCATGTGACGGGGAGTCAAGTGGCCGCGATCGACTACACAAGGTCACCGAATCGGTGTTCCAAAGCGGGATCGCGACTGTGGGCTTGTCCACATAAACGGACAGCACAGGGGCCTCCCTCGCAGGGCCGATCGTGGCCGCCGCTCACCGCTCCTCCACACTCGGGGTGAGAAGCAGCTGGATCGGCCCGGGGAGACGTTGAGCGGCGACTGTACGCAGCCCGGCAGTTTCCACCGAAGCCTTCCCTTGGGCAGGCCGAGACCGGCGTACGGCATGATGGTCCCGTGGATTTCGAGCCGTACCGGAGTGAGCTGCTGGCGTACTGCTACCGGATGCTGGGCTCGTTCCACGAGGCCGAGGACGTGGTTCAGGAGACGTTGCTGCGTGCCTGGAAGGCCCGGGAACGGTATGACCCGGGGCGCGCGTCGGTGCGCACCTGGCTGTACCGGATCGCAACCAACGCGTGCCTGACCGCGCTGGCAGGGCGCGCCCGGCGTCCTCTGCCGTCCGGGCTGGGCGCGCCGAGCGACGATCCTGAGGCTCCGCTGGTACCGGCGCTCGATGTCCCCTGGCTGGAGCCGTTTCCTGACGCGCGGTTGGACGTCCAGGCGCGGGCCGATCTGCGCCTGGCGTGGGTGGCGGCGGTGCAGGTGCTTCCGGCGCGGCAGCGCGCCGTCCTGGTGCTGCGGGAGGTGTTGGGGTTCACTGCGGCCGAGGTCGCCGGGCAGTTGGGGACCACGGTGGCGGCAGTCAACAGCGCTCTGCAGCGCGCCCGTGCCGCCCTCGCGGGCGCGCGAGGTCCCGATGCGGTGCGTGAGCCCGACGATCCCGGGGTGCGGGCTGTGGTGCAGCGGTACGTGCGGGCGTTCGAGGCCGCCGACGTGCCCGCACTGGTGCAGTTGCTGGCCGAGGACGCGGTCCTGGAGATGCCGCCGGTTCCGCTGTGGTTCCGGGGCAGCAGCGACTACGGCCTGTTCCTGGGACGCGTCTTCCGGATGCGCGGTACCGGCTGGGTCGTGCGGGAGCTCACGGCGAACGGGCAGCCGGCGCTGGCGGCGTACGCGCCGGAGACCGGCGGAGGGCACCGGTTGCACACCCTCCAGGTGCTCACCGTTACCGGCGGCCGGGTGGCGCACAACGTCGTCTTCGCCGATCCGGGTGTCTTCGACGCCTTCCAGCTGGCGCGGCACATTCCTGCCGGGGATTTCGCGCCGGAGCGATGAGCCGGGCGGGGGCCGCCGGTATGTACCGGTGAGCACTCGACCTGAGCGAGAGGACCATCGCTGTGAGCATTATCGTGATCGGGTTCGTCACCTTGGACGGAATCATGTCCGACCCCACCGGTTCGGAGGGGACGCCGCTGGGCGGCTGGGCGCTCCGGCACGGCCGTGAAGCCATCGACGGGGACAAGTTCCGGCTCGGCCGCACCCTGGACGACGGCGTGCTGCTGTTCGGGCGCACGACCTGGCAGATCTTCTCGCGACTGTGGCCCGGACGTGACGGCCAGTTCGCCGTGCGCATGAACGCCGTCCCGAAACTGGTCGCCTCCCGCACGCTGAGCGGCGCGGACACCGCGGCATGGGCGAACTCGCGGATCCTGGAAGGCGACGTCATCGACGCAGTCAGGCACGAACCGCGCGATGTGGTCGTCATCGGCAGCCTCAGCCTCGTGCACCGGCTCATGGCCGAGGACCTGATCGACCAGTACCGGCTGTTGACCTTCCCCACCGTCCTCGGCACCGGCGACCGGCTCTTCCCCGCGGGCGGCCCGGACGCGGAGCTGGAGTGCCTGTCGGCGGAACAGGTCGGCCCCGCCATCCTCACCCGCCACCGCAGGGCCACCGCATGAATGCCCGGTTCATCGCCCTGTACGAGACGCCAGCTGACCCCGCAGCATTCGATCGGCACTACCGCGACGTCCACATACCGCTCGCACGCCAGCTCCCAGGGCTACGCCGCTACACGCTCGGCCGCGACGTGGTCGCCGTCCGCGGCGGCGAACCGTACTACCTGGTCGCCGAATTGGAGTGGGACACGATGGAGGAACTACGCGCAGCCTTCGCCTCCCCCAAGGGGCGTGCCACCGCAGCCGATGCGGCCCACCTCCAAGCACTCACCCCAGTCCGCAGCATGATCTACAAGGTCGACGAGAGCGTGCTGTAGGCGCGCGGACACGCAACTGAGGAACGCGGCTCGCTGGATCGTCCGCGCCTGGCCCTTCGAAGACCTCTGCTCGCCCGAGTGTCGCAAAACGACCGGCTACCGACCTCGGGCGAGCTATAGCGGACCGTCAGCGGGGGACGGACCGCCGCCGAAGAGCGGT
>JAOPYH010000084.1 GCA_025964715.1 Streptosporangiaceae bacterium
GGTGACTTCCCGTTCGTCGGTCTGTGTTTCGGGGTCCAGCTCGAGGACGGCGTCGTGACCGCCGCTCGGCTGGCCGGTGCCGGCATCGCCGACCGCCCGCTGCGGCTGTCGGCCGCAGAGATCGCCCTCGTCGGCCGCCGGCTCTCCGGCGACCTCGCCGAGGTGCTCGACGCGGCGAGTACCGAGGTGAACCCGCCGTCGGACTTCCACGGCACCGCCTCGTTCCGGCGCGGACTGCTCCGCGCCGTCATCCGCCGCGCCGCGGCCCGACTCGACCAGGAAGGCCCCCGATGACCGTCCCAATGACTCCGGTCCCGGCTGGGACGCGGACCGTGACGACGACCGTGAACGGCATGACGCGCTCGGCGGACACCGAGCCACGTGCGCTGCTCAGCGACTTCCTGCGCCACGACCTCGGGCTCACCGGCACCCACGTCGGATGCGAGCAGGGTGTCTGCGGCGCGTGCACCGTGCTGGTCGACGACGTGCCGGTCCGCTCCTGTCTGCTCCTGGCGGTACAAGCCGACGGACGCCGCATCGAGACCGTCGAAGCACTCGCACAGGACGGGGAGCTCTCCGGGTTCCAGCGGGCGATGCGTGATGAGCACGGCCTGCAGTGTGGATTCTGCACCTCCGGGATCCTGGTGAGCGTCACCGCCGCGGAGCGGGACGGCCTGACAGCTGAGCAGACCGCGACGGAGGTACTCGGCGGCCACGTCTGCCGGTGCACGGGGTACCAGGGCATCCGCGCCGCGATCGAGCGCCACTGGCAGGAGGCCAGGCGATGACGACCACCAGTAACCACACCGGTGACACTCTCGTCGGGAGGCGCATGCCGCGCCTGCACGACGCCCGGATGCTGCGCGGCCACGGTCGCTACGTCGACGACATCGACGAGACCGGGGTGTTGCACGCCGCGGTCATCCGCAGCCCTGCCGCGCACGGCACCATCACCCGCTTCGACGCCACAGCCGCCCGGGGGAGCGGCGCGGCGGTCCTCGTGCTCGGTCCCGACGAGATCGGCGAGCTCACCGACCCACTGCCCACCACCTGGCGGATTCCCGGCCAGCACCTGGCCGCCGTCGAGCTAGCCATCCGCACCGTGCGCTACGTCGGGCAACCGATCGGCGTGGTCATCGCGCGCACCCGCGCGGTTGCGGAGGACCTCGTCGAGCTTGTCGAAGTGGACATCGACCCGCTGCCCGCCGTTGTCGGGATCGAGGGGGCACTCGCTCCCGACGCGCCGCTGCTGTACCCGGAACACGGCAGCAACGTCGCGGGCGGCATCCATTTCGGCCCGCCCGTCGAGAACCTTGACGCACTGTTCGCCGACGCCGCGCACGTCGTCGAGCGCGAGTTCACCGTGCAGCGGGTCAACCCCAGCCCGATGGAGCCACGCGGCGTGCTCGCCGAGTGGATCCCGAGCACCGAGCAGCTGACTGTCTGGGCCAGCACGCAGGTCCCGCACCTGGTGCGCCAGGAGGTGGCGGTCGGGCTCCGGCTGCGAGTCGATCAGGTCCGGGTAGTAACTCCGGACGTCGGCGGCGCCTTCGGCGGCAAGACCACGCTCTACGCCGACGAGGCCATGGCCTGCCTGGCCGCCAAGATGCTCGGCCGCCGGGTGAAGTGGATCGAGGACCGCACCGAGAACCTCACCGCGAGCTACCAGGGGCGCGGCCAACAGGCCCGGTGCCGGCTCGGCCTCGCCGCCGACGGCCGGTTCACCGCCCTGCACGTGCACATCCACGGCGACGTCGGCGCCTTCCTCAGCACGGCGGGTACCGGGCCGTTCCAGGTGGCCGCTCTAACCGTCGAGGGCCCCTACCAGTTCGGCGCGGCCGGGGCGACCGTCACCGGCGTGTTCACCAACGCCGTCCCGACCGGCGCCTACCGCGGCTACGGCATGCAGGAGTCGGCCTGGATCCGGGAACGGATCATCGACGAGGCCGCCCGGCAGCTCGGCCGGGACGCGAACGAGCTGCGGTTGCTCAACGCGATCCAACCCGAGCAGATGCCCTACACCACAAACACAATGCTCACCTACGACTCCGGCGACTACCCGGCGGTCCTGCGCCGGGCCGTGGAGATCGGGGAGACCCGGCGGCGTCCGTCCACGGACCGGATCCGGCGCGGTATCGCGGTCACCGGCAACGTCGAGATCACCGGGTTCGCACCCAGCGCCCTGCTGGAGATGTTCCAGATCCACTGGAGCGGTTACGAGACCGGCACGATCCGGGTCAACGAGGACGGCACCGTCACCGTCTTCTCCGGGGTCACGTCGATGGGGCAGGGCATCGAAACCGCTCTGGCCCAGATCGTCGCCGACGAACTCGCGGTGCCGCTGGACATGATCTCCGTCCAGCTCGGCGACACCGCCACCGCGCCCTACTCCAACTTCTCCTCGCAGGCCAGCCGGTCCCTGCCACTGGCAGGCGCCGCCCTGATCGCCGCCGGTGCAACGATGCGCGAGCGGATGATCGGGCTCGCCGCGCGCACCCTCGGAGTCGGCGTGGAGGAGGTCAAGCTGGACGGAACGGTGTTCCGAGCCATCGGGACCGACGCCGAAGCCACCTGGCGCGAGGTGGCGCATCGCGGCTGGATGGGCTGGGGCCGCGGGGAGACCGACAAGATCCTCCTCGAGGAGACAGTCTCGTTCGACCCGCCCGGCATCGCTTATGCCTACTCCGCACACGGCGCCGCGGTCGCGGTCGACCTGGATACGGGCAAGGTCGCCGTCGAGGACTACTGGACGGTCAACGACAGCGGTGTGCTGGTCAATCCGCTGATCGCCGACGGCCAGATCATCGGCGCCATCGCCCAAGGTATCGGAATCGCGTTGCTGGAGGAGGCGGCCTTCGACCCGGAGACCGGGCAGCCGATGGCAACGTCGTACCTGGACTACGTGATCCCGTTGTCCGAGGATGTCCCTGACATCACCATCGAGCACCACGTCACTCCGAGCCCGATCATCACCGGCGGGTTCAAGGGCGTGGGCGAGAGCGGTATCCAGCCACCCCCGGCGACGGTCGCGAACGCGGTCGCGAACGCCGTACCCGAGATCGCCGCCGGGCTGACGGCGACCCCGCTGTCGCCGTCGCGGATCTGGACGCTGCTGGAAGACGCCGGGCTGGAAGGCTGA
>JAOPYH010000093.1 GCA_025964715.1 Streptosporangiaceae bacterium
GCGGCCCGGAGACCGGGGCGGACAACTTCATCGAGTGGTGGTGGAAGGCCGATCGCGGCGAGTTGGAGCCGTTCGTCCTGGTCGTCGAAGGCTCGATCCCCAACGAGTCGATCAAGTCCGAGGGCTACTGGTGCGGGTTCGGCAACAACCCCGCGACCGGGCAGCCGATGACGACCAGCGAGTGGCTGGACCGGCTGGCGCCGAAGGCCACCGCGCTGATCGCCGCCGGCACGTGCGCCACCTACGGCGGAATCCATGCCATGGCGGGCAACCCCACCGGCGCCATGGGGGTCGGCGACTATCTCGGCTGGGACTGGAGATCCAAGGCCGGGTTGCCAATCGTCAACGTGCCGGGCTGCCCGATTCAGCCGGACAACCTGTCCGAGACGATCGTGTATCTGCTGTACCAGCTCTCCGGCCAGGCTCCGATGATCCCGCTGGACGAGGCGCTCCGTCCCACGTGGCTGTTCGGGCAGACCGTGCACGAGGGCTGTGATCGGGGCGGCTACTACGAGCAGGGCCAGTTCACCCTCGAGTACGACTCGCCGAAGTGCCTGGTCAAGATCGGCTGCTGGGGTCCGGTCGTCAAGTGCAACGTGCCCAAGCGCGGGTGGATGAACGGTCTCGGCGGCTGCCCCAACGTCGGCGGCATCTGCATCGCCTGCACCATGCCGGGCTTCCCCGACAAGTTCATGCCCTTCATGGACGAGCCGCCCGGCGCGAAGGTCTCGTCCACCGTCAGCGTCGGCCTGGGCGCGCTCATCCGTTCGCTGCGCAGCATCACCCTCAAGACCGTGGACAAGGAGCCGAAATGGCGCCGCAGGGGCCGCCAGCTGCTCACCGGTTACAAGGCACCGTGGAGCTGATGACATGACGACCTCACCGGACAGGAACCGCGAACTCGTCGAGATGGCCTGGGACCCGATCACCCGCATCGTCGGCAGCCTGGGGATCTACGCGAAGATCGATTTCGCGGCCCGCGAGGTGGTCGAGTGCTACAGCACCTCATCCATCTTTCGCGGCTACAGCATCTTCATGAAGGGCAAGGACCCCCGGGACGCCCACTTCATCACCAGCCGGATCTGCGGGATCTGCGGTGACAACCACGCGACCTGCTCGGTCTACGCCCAGAACATGGCCTACGACGTACGGCCCCCGCACCTGGCCGAATGGATCATCAACCTCGGCGAATCGGCCGAATACATGTTCGACCACAATCTCTACCAGGAGAATCTGGTCGGGGTCGACTACTGCGAGACCATGGTCCGCGAGACCAACCCCGGCGTGCTGGACCTGGCGGAACGGACCGAGGCCCCGCACGCGGGTGAGCACGGCTACCGCACCATCGCCGACATCATGCGCTCGCTGAACCCGCTCCAAGGCGAGTTCTACCGCGAGGCCCTCGCGATGAGCCGTACCGCCCGGGAGATGTTCTGCCTGATGGAGGGCAGGCATGTCCATCCGTCCACGCTGTATCCGGGTGGCGTGGGCACAGTGGCGACTGTTCAGGTCTTCACGGACTACCTCATCCGGCTGATGCGCTATATCGAGTTCATGAAGAAGGTCGTGCCCATGCACGACGACCTGTTCGACTTCTTCTACGAGGCGCTGCCGGGCTACGAGGAGGTGGGCCGCCGCCGGGTGCTGCTCGGCTGCTGGGGCGCCCTGAACGATCCCGAATACTGCGACTTCCGCTACGAGAACATGAGCGACTGGGGCCGGCGGATGTTCGTCACCCCAGGGGTGATCATCGACGGCCGGCTGGTCACCAGCGACCTGGTGGACATCAACCTCGGCATCCGGATCCTGCTCGGCAGCTCCTACTACGAGGACTGGACGGACCAGGAGCCGTTCGTCACCCACGATCCCCTCGGCAACCCGGTCGACATCCGCCACCCGTGGAACCAGCACACGATCCCGAAACCACAGAAGCGCGACTTCTCCGACAAGTACAGCTGGGTCATGTCGCCGCGCTGGTGGGACGGCGATCAGCTCCTCGCGCTCGACACCGGCGGTGGGCCCCTCGCCCGGCTGTGGTCCACGGCCCTGTCCGGGCGGGTCGACATCGGCTATGTGCGAGCCACCGGCCACAGCGTCGTGATCACTCTGCCGAAGACGGCGACCATTCCGGAGAAGACCTTCGAGTGGAAGATCCCCATGCACGACGGCGAGCCGCTGTCGAACGCGCTGGAACGCAACCGCGCCCGGAGCTACTTCCAGGCCTACGCGGCGGCGGCCGCACTGCACTTCGCCGAGCGGGCGCTCAGCGAGGTCAGACTGGGCCGGACGAAGACCTGGGAGCCGTTCGTCGTCCCGGATGAGGCGATCAGCTGTGGTTTCACCGAGGCCGTCCGGGGAGCGCTCTCGCACCACATGGTGATCAGGAACGGCAAGATAGCGAACTACCACCCGTACCCGCCCACGCCCTGGAACGCCAGCGTGCGGGACGTGCACGGGACTCCCGGGCCGTACGAGGACGCGGTACAGAACACACCGATCTTCGAGGAGAACCCGCCGGACAGCTTCAAGGGGATCGACATCATGCGGACCGTCCGCAGTTTCGACCCCTGCCTGCCCTGCGGTGTGCACATGCACCTCGGGAAGGGCCGGGAGCTGCGAAAGCTCCTCAGCCCACACGCCTTCAGCCCGATGTGACCCATCACCCACCGGGAGCTCGCGCGCCCGGTACGTCCGGAGAGGGCGGTCAACGCCGATGCCCAACGCTCGCAACGTCCACGCTCCCGGCGACCGCGCCGAAATCCTCCTGACCGAGCTCAGGGAGCTCGCCGGCCCCGCCACGGCGGAAAAGGCCGAAGAGCTGGTCCGGACCGTGGTCGAGTTGTACGGCGCGGGCCTTGAGCGCATCCTGCGGATCGTCGTCGAGATGGAGGCCGTGGAGCCGCTCCATCGCCTCACCCGCGACCGTCTTGTCGCGGGACTGCTCATCCTGCACGACCTCCATCCCTTCGACACGGGCGAGCGCGTGCGGACCGCCCTCGAGGAGACGCGGCCCGGCCTCGGGCTCCGCGACGGCGACGTGGAGCTGCTCGAAATCACCGGCGAGGGCGTGGCGCGGCTCCGCCTGCGGGCGGGCTGTCAGGGATGCGCGTCGACGAGGACCACCGTCACGCAGTCGCTCGAGCGCGCGGTGGCCGAGGCCGCGCCGGAGATCTCGCGGGTGGACATCGAGGAGACGGCGGAGCCGGCGCCGACACTTCTCCAGATCCAGCCCAGGCCGCCACGGCCGGCCGGCGCGGTCCGGTGATGATCAAGCTGCGCCGGTTCCGCGACCCCGCCGCCGCGGACTCGGACCAGGGGCACTGCGAGATGTGCGCCGAGCCGGTCGCGTGGCAACACGGCCATATGGTCGACCTCGAGACCAGAGCGCTCCTGTGCGTCTGCCGGAGCTGCCGCCTGCTGTTCATCAGGCCGGGAGCGGCGCTGGGACGGTTCCGCGCGGTACCCGACCGCTATTTGCACCTGCCGGCCTTCCGGCTGCGGGCCGCCGACTGGGAGGAGCTGCAGATTCCGGTCCGGATGGCGTTCTTCCTCCACAACTCCGCGCTGGGCCGCACCGTGGCCTTCTATCCGAGCGCCGCCGGGGCGGCCGAGTGCGAGCTGCCGCTCACCGCCTGGGACCGCGTGCTCGCGAGCAATCCCCGGCTGGCCGAGGTGCGGCCGGACGTGGAGGCGGTGCTGATCGACCAGAACCCAGGCGGCTTCGGCTGCTACGTCGTCCCGATCGACGCCTGCTATGAGCTGGTCGCCCTGTTCCGGCTGCACTGGAGAGGCCTGACCGGCGGGCCGAAGGCGTGGGACCGCATCGAGGACTACTTCAAGACGCTCCGCCGGCGCAGTGACGAGGCGGCGCTCCGAGGGATTGGTGACCTTGACTGAGCTCGGGTTCGAGTGCCTCGGCGCCCGGCCGGAGGCCTATGCGATCTCCCCCACGCTGCTCCTGCGCCTGCGCATCACCGAGCCCTCGGGGGTGGGCGTCCACACCATCGCGCTGCGCTGCCAGATCCGGGTCGAGCCACAGCGGCGCCGCTACTCCGCGACCGAGTCCGAGCAGCTGGACGACCTCTTCGGGGACACCGCCCGTTGGGGCCACAGCCTGCAGGCGCTGCAGTTCGCGAACCTGTCGATCATGGTGCCGGGCTTCACCGGAACCACGGAGATAGACCTCCCGGTGCCCTGCGGCTATGACATGGAGGTCGCCGCGGGTAAGTCCTTCGCCTCTCTGGACGACGGCGAGATCCCGCTGCTGCTGCTCTTCAGCGGCACGGTGTTCGTCCGGGCGGAGAGCGGCTTCACCGTGCGACCCGTGCCCTGGGACCGGGAGGCCCGATGCCGGCTCCCGGTGGCCGTGTGGCATGAGCTCATCGAGCTCTACTTCCCCGGGTCGGGGTGGCTGCGCCTGCGGCGGGACACGCTGCGCGCGCTCCACCGGTTCAAGTCCCGCCGGGCCCTCGCGACCTGGGATGAGGCGGTGGAGCGGCTACTGGAGGAGGCCCGCTGATGTCCCACGCAGAGGGCGGACGACATGGACGGAGGCGACGCATGCTGAAACGGGTGGTCGTCGGGACGACGCTTACCGGACTCACCGCCCTGGTCGTCTATGGGTGGCCTGACGTCCACCGCTATATGAAGAT
The DNA here is from genome assembly GCA_025964715.1 of Streptosporangiaceae bacterium. Lineage (GTDB taxonomy): Bacteria > Actinomycetota > Actinomycetes > Streptosporangiales > Streptosporangiaceae > Actinomadura_C. The sequence goes on from JAOPYH010000093.1 coordinate 4,653, forward strand.
TCGACGGATGTGAGCCCAGTGAGGTGTGGCATGCCATTCGAGCACGGTTTCTCGCCCCCGGTCGGAAAGGGCAGCGAAGACGCCCGCAGGGCCGGTGACCTGGCCTTCAGAAAGCCTGCACCCGGACCCCAATGGCCGGGCCGAAAGCCTTCAGAGCAGGAGCGCGAAGGGGTCCCCTCGACCGATACCCAGGCCAGGTCACCGCTCGGCGTGGGTACCAGCACGAGCGGACGCGCGGAAGAACTCGCCAGGAGAAAGGGCCGGCTCCGCCGCCGTACGGCCGGAGTCAAAGGGCCGTCCAGACGCCCGTACGGCGTCGCCATGCCCGAGGACGCCACGGGTGTGGCCCGCGAGCGCGAGCGGCCGGTCGAGGGCGACAGTCCACATCTTCCCCCGGGAGATTCGCGCTGACAGGCTCACTCCTCCAGGCGCACCTCCTCGGGCCGCTTGTCGGGACGCAGGCCTCGCCAGCTGGGATGGCGGAGCCTGCCGTCAGAGGTGCGCTCGGTGTAGGCCACCTCGCCGACGAGCTCGGGCTGCGTCCAGTCGGCGTGCCGAGCGTGTTCCCTGGGGACCTCGGTGTCGAACGGGCTGGACTCCCGGGCGAGCGGGCGGAGCCTGGCCGCGAGATCGCGCAGCATCGCCTCGGTGAACCCGGTGCCGATGTGCCCGACGTACTCCAGGCCGCGGTCGGTGTTGACGCCGACCAACAGCGATCCGATCATGTCGGCGCGTCGTCCTCCGCCGGGTTTCCAGCCGCCGATGACCACTTCCTGGTGCCGGACGTTCTTGACCTTCTGCCAGTCCCGGCTCCGCCTGCCCGGCTGGTAGCGCGACTCCAGGCGCTTGGCGATCACGCCTTCGAGGCCGCTCTCCACGCTGACCTCGAGCACCTGCGGTCCCCCGCCGCGAAACCACGGCGGCGTCTGGACATGGGCCCCGGCCAGCTCCAGGCCCTGCAGTTCGGCACGGCGGCCGGTGTACGGGCGGTTGATCAGCAGCTCATCGCCCAGGTACAGCACGTCGAAGACGTAGTACTCCACCGGGACGGTCCGGATCAGCTGATCGGTGGGCCGCTGGACGTGCATGCGGGACTGCAGGAGGCCGAAGTCGGGCCGGCCGCCGCGGATCGCGACGATCTCGCCGTCCAGCACCACAGGCCGGCCGGCCAGCTCTGAGAGTTCGGCGAGCTCGGGATAACTCGCCGTGATGTCCTTGTCATTGCGTGAGAGCAGGCGCCATCGGGTCCCCTGGACATAGGCGATCGCGCGAACGCCGTCCCACTTGAACTCGAAGCCGAAGCGGTCGTCCTCAGCCGGCAGCTCGGGTGCCAGCACCGCGAGCATCGGCCGGATCAAGCGCGGAAACTCCCCCATCGACCACTCCGCACCCAGAGCGCCGCCGGGACGCTACGCGGGGAACAAGGCCGCCAGGCCTTTGGGCAGGCTCGCTTGGATGTCTTCCCACTCCCCTGCCGTGACATGGGACTGGAGCGCGTGCACCACCGTCCGGACCAGTGGCTCCATGCCGCCTTTGATCTCGTAGGGCACTTCACGCCGGACCCGGGAGAGGAACTCCTCCTTGTCCATCTTCATCGGCACATGCGTGGGATCCCATCCCTCGAAATAGATCCCTCGGACCAGCATGGGCAACTGCGCGGAGAGCTGAGCCGCCTCCTCGACGGTCAGCCGGTCACGCAGCGCATGAAGGACCCCCCGCAGAGCCGCGTAGGACTGATTCCGGCGTTCCTTCGGCCAGCCGTATTCCTGCTCGATGTGTTTGAGGATGCGATTGGTCTTGTCCACGGTCGTATTGAAAGACGAGAATCCCGTTTCTGGCATTTCACCGGACCTCCTGCTGAGTCAGAGAACGAGGAGCGCGTCGAGCGGCGCGATCCGGCACCCCTGTCCCCTCCCCACGACGTCGAGGGATAACCACGCACGGGCGTCGGTGCGCCCCATATCGCCGCAGGTCACCGAGGCAGGACGGCGACGCGCCGGGGAGGTCGCACCCGGCCGGGCCCCAGGTTTTACAGTGGAACGATGGTGGTCTCGATCGGACTTGCGGGTGCGGGCCGTAGGGCGCGGGAGGCCTATGCCCCGGCCCTCGCGTCCTGCGACGAAATCCGCTTCGCCGGCATCTGGGGAGGCGCGCACGACACGGCGCGGGCCCTCGCGGCCAGTCAGGGCGTACCCGTCCACGAAAGCTTCCACGAGCTGATGGATCACTGTGAGGCCGTGGTGTTCGCCATACCTCCCGCCGCACAGGCGGAATATGTCGTTGACGCGGCCCGTCATGACAAGTCGATGCTGCTGGAGCAGCCGATGGCCGGCGATCTCGCCGGAGCCGAACTGATGAGGATCGAGACCAACAACGCCGGGGTCGTGTCGCAGCTTGCCCTGACCTGGCGCTATGCACTCGCCGTCCGGCACTTCCTCAGCGAGCAGGTGCCGAGGACACGGCCCAAGGGAGGCACCGGCCGAGTGGTCTCGGGCACGCAACTGGCCGGGCCGACCGCGAGCCCCTGGCGGCGTGAGCTGGGTGTGCTCCTCGACCTGGGACCGAACCTCATCGACCTGCTCGAGGCCGCCCTGGGCCCCGTGGTGGGCATCCGCGCGCACGGGGATCCAGGAGGCTGGTTCGGGCTCATGCTCGAACATCGGGTCGGCCGCTACAGCGAGGCGTCCCTGTGCGCGACCGCGGAGGTCCAGCCGAAGGTCGCCAGCGTAGAGGTCTTCGGGGCCGGCGGTTCCGCCATGGTGGACTGCGCCGGGGCGGAACGACCCGACACCTACCAGACGATGGTCCGGGAGTTCGCCGACGCGGTGGCGCGCGGCACGTCGCCCGAGCTCGACATCAACCATGGCTTTCACCTGCAGCAGTGCCTCGAGACCGCGGAGACCGACCTGGTCGCCGGCCGTTAGCCGTCCCCTTGACGGTTCGACGGTTGCCGGACTGTATACCTGTAGGGGGTACGGGTTACACTGGATACCGGCAGTACGACCACTGAGGAGCGGCGATGACTTCCGGCGACGCCTCCGGGCAGATCGAGCTGGCGATCGGCGGCATGACCTGCGCCTCGTGTGCGGCTCGGATCGAGAGACGGCTCAACAAGCTCGAGGGCGTGTCGGCCACTGTCAACTACGCCACCGAGAAGGCGACTGTACGGTTCCCGGCCGAGCTCGGCCCCGAGGACCTCATCGCCTCCGTGGAGAAGGCGGGCTACACCGCCGAGCTCCCGCGGCCGCCCAAGAGCGCGGAGCCGGAGGACGATCCGGCGGTGGAGGACGAGCTGCGGCCGCTCCGGCAACGCCTGATCACGGCAGTGGTGCTGTCCATCCCGGTCATCGCGATGGCGATGGTCCCCGCTTTGCAGTTCGACAACTGGCAGTGGCTGTCCCTGACGCTCGCGGCGCCGGTGGTCGCGTACGCCGGCTGGCCGTTCCACCGGGCCGCCTGGATCAACCTGCGGCACGGCGCCGCGACGATGGACACGCTCGTGTCGATCGGCACGCTGGCCGCATTGGGCTGGTCGCTGTGGGCGCTGTTCTTCGGCGCCGCGGGCACACCGGGCATGCGGCACGGCTTCGAGCTGGGCATGACCCGCGGCGACGGATCGATGAACATCTACCTCGAGGCGGCCGCGGGCGTGACCGCCTTCATCCTCGCCGGACGCTATTTCGAGGCCCGCTCGAAGCGTCGGGCGGGGGCGGCACTGAGGGCGCTGCTGGACCTCGGCGCGAAGGACGTCGCCGTGCTCCGCGAGGGCCGGGAGGAGCGTATTCGGGCTGACCGGCTCAGCCCCGGCGATGTGTTCGTGGTGCGGCCCGGCGAAAAGGTCGCCACTGACGGGGTGGTCCAAGAGGGGTCCTCGGCCGTGGACTCCTCGATGCTCACCGGCGAGTCGATGCCGGTCGAGGTGGGCCCGGGGGACGCGGTCGTGGGCGCGACCGTCAACGCCGGCGGCCGCCTGCTCGTACGGGCCACCCGCGTCGGCTCCGACACGCAGTTGTCGCAGATGGCCAAGCTGGTCGAAGAGGCGCAGACCGGAAAGGCCGAGGTGCAGCGCCTCGCCGACCGCATTTCGGCGATCTTCGTACCGATCGTGATCGCCCTGGCCGTGGCGACCCTCGGATCCTGGCTGGGCGGTGGGGCCGGAGCGGCCGCCGCCTTCACCGCCGCGGTGGCCGTGCTGATCATCGCCTGCCCCTGCGCCCTCGGGCTCGCGACCCCCACCGCACTCCTCGTCGGCACCGGCCGAGGCGCCCAGCTCGGCATCCTGATCAAGGGACCCGAGGTGCTGGAGTCCACGCGTGCGATCGACACCGTGGTGCTGGACAAGACCGGCACCGTCACAACCGGCATGATGTCCCTGCTCGACGTCATCACGGCCGGGAGCACTGACGCGAACGAGGTGCTGCGGCTCGCCGGGGCGCTCGAGAACGCCTCCGAACACCCCATCGCGCAGGCCATCGCCAAGGGGGCGATCGAGCGCGTCGGTCCCCTGCGGGCGGTCGAGGACTTCGCGAACGTCGATGGCCTGGGGGTCGAGGGCCGCGTGGACGGTCACGGCGTGGTGGTCGGCCGCCGCCGGCTGCTCGCCGAACGGGGCCTGCCACTCCCCGCGGACCTGGAGCGCGCGATCGAGGCGGCACAGGCCCGAGGCCACACGGCTGTCGCGGTCGGCTGGGACGGCGCGGCCAAAGCCGTGATCACGGTGGCCGACCAGGTCAAGCCGACCTCGGCCGAGGCGGTCGGGCAGCTCAAGGCCCTGGGCCTGCGTCCGGTGCTGCTGACCGGGGACAACGCGATCGTGGCCCGCACGGTGGCGGACTCCCTCGGGATCAAGGACGTCATCGCCGACGTGCTGCCCCAGGACAAGGTCGACGTGGTCAAGCGCCTGCAGAAGGAAGGCCGTACGGTCGCGATGGTCGGCGACGGGGTCAACGACGCCGCCGCGCTGGCGCAGGCGGACCTCGGGCTCGCCATGGGCACGGGCACGGACGTGGCCATCGAGGCCTCCGACCTGACGTTGGTACGCGGCGATCTGCGGGCCGCGGCGGACGCGATCCGGCTGGCACGCCGCACCCTCCGTACGATCAAGGGCAACCTGTTCTGGGCCTTCGCCTACAACGTGGCGGCCCTGCCCCTCGCC
>JAOPYH010000100.1 GCA_025964715.1 Streptosporangiaceae bacterium
GTGCCGGCCGCCGATGGTCTGCACTCTCGTGGCCACGACCCGGGCGCCGTCAGCGCCGAGGATGGTGTGCGGTTCGCTGCGGTGTTCGCCGAGCTGGTGCAGGTCCGCCCGGCATCGAGCCTGGTGGCACCACTGCGGATGCGATCGGTCGACGCGGTAACGCCTCCCGGTAATCTGGCCCATAAGGTCGAACTCCTTGCCTGTTGGGTGATCGATCAGGCCCTCGGTGGTGTGTCAGCACTCCGAGGGCCGCCCTATCTGCTGTTGTCGGCAGACCGTTGCGGCAACTTGCGTCTGGGCAAGCGCCTATTTCAGGAACCCGTCGACCTCCTGCTTGGCCTGCGCCCCTTGGGCATGGCCGGCACGCCGGCGTCACGGGCGAGTCGGCGCACCTGCGTCTCGTGGTAGGGCCGATTGACGAGGTCGGGCTGTGGCACCCCGGCGAGTAGCGCCTGGCGGACGAGTCCCGGTGCGGTGTCGGCGACGAATCGCTGCGCCTCGGTCACGGCCTGATGAATCGCTGTGATTCGATCCAGCGCCTCGAGGATGGCGGTCTTATCTGTGGGCGGGCCTGCGCCGAGCTGTTCGGCCAGCTCCCGCGTCTCTCGCCTGAGTAGGTCTACGAATTTGGACATGCGTCGATCGTACGTGAATTCGGTGATCATGTCGATAAGAAACTCGACAACGCTCTCGATTTACCGTACGATGGTCGTAGATAGAGAGGCCCGGCTATCGGATGCGACCCGATCCGGACCTCACCCCCGAGAAAGGACCTCGGCAGTGAGCCAGACCAACACCACAGCCCCGGCGAGCAACCCGCTCGCCGTCGAGGGCGGCACCATCACCGCGAAGGCCGGGCCCGTCCTGGTCGTCGTGCAGACCATCCGGCCGAACGCCTCGTTCCGGCTGCGGATCCTCAACGCCGACGGCTTCGAGATCGACGAGCTGTCGCAGTCGTTCCCGTTCGAGGGCACGGCCCGCCGCGCAGCCCGCACCGCCGTCATCCTGTTCCGCGCGGGCTTCACGGTCCGCGAGGTCGTCGCCATGTCCTTAGCGATCCGGGAGGTGGCCCGGTGAGCGACCTCCTGACGCAGCCCATCACCATCGCCGGCCTGCCGGCCTGCCCGACCTGGTGCCCGGATGGGCACAAGGATGGGGACCGCGACGACCGGGTCCACGAGAAGGTCATCGCCTCGTTCGTCGCGGTCGACGCCGACTCGCACGAGGACGACCCCCGACCGGTCAACGTGGAGCTGTTCGTCCAGCGGTACGACACCGTCGAGGACGCGCACCTGGTCGCGGAGCCCATCAGCACCCGCGGGATCGTCGAGTTCGTCCACGAGATCGACGGCAAGCGCCGGATCATCCGGGCGTCGATGACGGCGAAGCAGCTCCGCCAACTGGCCGTCGGTACCTTCTTGGCCGCCAAACTGCTCGACGAGGCCAAGGATGACGACGAGTTCGCGTGCTGCGACACCAACCTGAACTGCGTGCACGCGCAGGAGACCGAGGCCCGCATCGCCGCCATCCGCGCCGCCGGCTGGTGACCGACATGACCACCCCCACGCTCCGCGTCGTACGCGGACAGACGACCGTCGAGGTGTACGGCGAGGCCCGCCTGTCACTGACCAAGGTCGAGGCGCACAACCTGGCCGCCGACCTGCGCCGCGCGATCGGCTGGCGGCGCCGCATCAACTGGGCGCTGACGGCGTTCAAGATGGGCGTCCGGTGCGGCCGGGCGCTCGGCAAGACCCGCCAGGCGCATACGTCCCGATGACCCGCAGCTATGGCCGCCAAGTCGGCCGTCGACCGCCTACGCGAGGCGCAGCACGTGGCCCGGGTGGTGGGCGGTCGGGCGGCACAACGGGAGCTCGACGCGGCACGCAAGGCGGTCCGGGAGATGGCCAGCACCGAGACGGCGCGCAGGCAGATCGACCGGGCCAGCACCAAACGCAAGACCTGACCTGACATCCCCGCCGGGCGGCCCAACCGGGCCGCCCGGCCGACACCCTGGTAAGGAGTGAGCATGACGAACCCGGAAACGCCCGAGCGCATCACCACCTTCGAGCAGGCCCACCGGGTGGGCGCGTACGAACTGGCGCGGCGCTGGGCTGACCGCAGTCTGCTGCCGATGCTGATGCCACGCGAGAAGGCCGAGGCCGCCGGGATCCCAGTACGCGAGGTTGCCGACGAGCTGGAGGAGCTCGCCGTCATGGCGGCGCTGCACGGCTGGCTCGACGGCTGGATGCCGATCAACGTTCACCGGTCGCTACTCGCCGGCGCGACCGTTGAGCAGACCGCCACGGCGATGGGCACGGACCCGACGACGATGGCCGCAGCCTGGCGCGCGTGGTCGGCCGGTCAGCGCCGCCTGTGGCAGACGTACCCGGACATGGACCACACCGCCGAACACGACCGGGTGGCCGCCATCCTGGACAGCTACTCGACACCGCCTCGCGAGCCGGGACGGTGAAGGGCATGACGAACACCCTCGACCAGCTCGGCAAGCTGTGGGCCGACCACCAAGCCGCCATCGTCCTCGGCGTCGGGGCGGTCATCGTCGTGCTGCTGGCCGTCGTCGGCTGGCGCTTCTACCGCAGCGGTGCCAAATCGAAGTGGGTCGGCGGCGTCGCCGCGGTGACCGTGCTGGCGTGGACCTCGGAGGGTCTGTGGCAGGTCGCCCGCAATCGGATGCACCTGCCGCTCGCGTTCGCCATCATGACGTTCTTCGTGTTCGAGGCGATGATGATCGCGGCCGGCATGCGGGCCGAAGAGCACCGGGCCGCCAAGGGCGTTCCCGGGCCAGCCGGCCGGTACGTGTGGATCCTCGCCACCTGCTCCGGGTTCATCTCGTCGCTGGGCGCCCTGGTCATCGTCGAGTACCCGCTGCGGGTGATCCTGCCGCTGCTGGCAGTTGGGCTGTGGTGGGTCGGCATCACCGCCGAGCGGGACACCGACACCGACGAGATGAAGGCCGAGCGGCAGCGCCTGGCCGACGAGCGCGAGGCGACGTGGACGGTCACGCCCCGCACGATCCTGGTACGGCTCGGGGTCATGAAGCCCGGCAAGTCGTCGACGACCGAGGCGCAGCGCGAGCACCAGATCGCGCGGATGGTCATGGCGGCCGACACGATCGCGATTGGCGGCCGCGGGGCGAAGCGGGCACGTAAGCGGCTGCGCCGGCTGGCCCGGACGGCTGACGCCGCGATGATCGAGACGGTGGCTGAGCGGGTGCGTCAGGCGGTCGACGCCGAGCGGCTGATGGTGCCGGTCGCGGCCGGGCAGGTGGACCGGGCAGACGGTGGGCCTGCCCAGCGGACAGACGCCGGGCAGATTGCGGCTCTGCCCGCTCCTGTGCCCGCTGTCCGGACCGGCGAGCCTGCCCCGACCGTGGCGACCCTGCCCGGTCCGCGCGGGGCAGATGAGGACGCGGGCGACCCGTTCGCGGACGTACGTGACCAGGTCGCGCAGGCGCTACGCACCGGACGGACCGACGACGAGCTGCTCGCCGAGTACGGCTCCAAACTGGCGGGCGTGTTCCGGTCTACCGGGAAGATCAGCCGGTACCGGGTGGAGCGCGCGTGCGGCATCGGCGGCCGCCAGGCCGATCGGATCAAGGCCGCGATCGAGGGCGGGTGGCAGCCGCCGGTCAACGGCGCGGCGGTGCGCGAGCTGGTCAACCGCTGACGCGGCGTGACGTGGGGGCGTGGCCTGGCGTGGTCCGGGCTGCGCCCCCGTT
>JAOPYH010000118.1 GCA_025964715.1 Streptosporangiaceae bacterium
CCACGCAGCTCGTGGTCGAGGTCCACGAGGTCGGCGTCGTCGAAGAACGACCAGTCCGGCAGCGGAACCTCGCCGTCTTCCGAGGGGAGTTCGTCGTTGATGCAGCCGCCCGTGCCGACCGGCCAGCTGCCGACGTAGACGACCCGCAGGGGCCAGAAGCTGACCGATCCGCGACCGCCGGAGCCGCGGTAGACGACGAGGCCACCGGCATCGGCGTCTGCCCGGGAGTGGCCATTTCCCCCAGAACAACGCTCGCTGCCGAACTGGGCCGCGGCCGAGTTCGGCAGCAAGATGAGTTGGTGGGTACAAGTCTGCGTGCGTGGCCCGGGCGCAGCTCCGCGGCCGCGACGTCAGGGCCGCGCCCGCTGGACCACCTGCACGCCGCAGGCTCCCACCGCGTAGGGCGGTGGGGGCCTGCGGCTCTCCCCGCGGAGGAGACGGCGCCCGGTCAGTGATGCGCGATCATGCGGTGAGCCGTGGGTGCCGCCGTGTCCGGGCACGGAACGGGGCGCGTCGCAGCCGGTGAGCCGACCGGGCGTCGGGTCACCGGTTGCGCTCGTGGCACATGAGGACCGCCGCGCCGCACTGCTCGACCGAGAGCAGGCGGAGATCCGCAGGCGGCGTGCCCGGGCTGAACAGGCTCCGGCCCGCACCGAGCACGGTGGGAAAGACGAGCAGGCGGTACTCGTCGACCAGGTCCTTCTCGATCAGAGCGCGCACCAGGCCGACGCTGCCGGCCACGATGACATCGCCGCGGTCGCGCAGCCGCGGCAGCTCTCCGGTCACGTCCCCGGCGAGCAGCGTCGAGTTGCTCCACGCGTCGAGATCGGGCCGGGTGCGCGACGCCACGACCTTCGGGATCCGGTTCATCGCGGTGGAGAACGGGTCGGAGCGGTGTGGCCAGAGCCCGGCGAACAGCTGCCAGGTGCGGCGGCCCAGGAGCAGCGTGCCGGTGTCCATCCGCGCCGCGAGCCGGAACTTGTCCCCGGCGACCGCCTCCGGGCCGTGCCGGAACGCCCAGCCGCCGCCCGGCGTCCCCGCGGACCCGTCCGGGTCCTCGACGATGCCGTCCAGCGTGATGAACTCGATGACGATCACCCGGTTCATGTCACTTCCCTCCCGGCCGCCGCGCGGCCGAGCCGTCGTTGATGGTCGGCTGGTAGTACCGGCGGGCGGCTGCGGATTCATCGCTGCCCGGCAAGATGGGACCCAGCCTGGGCGCGGAGGGCGCGGGCAGGAGGGAGCGAGCGTGCCAGCAACGATCGGCGCAGACCTCACCGCGGCGGCGGAGCCGCTGCGTCCGGAGCTGGTGGTGCACTGCTACCGGATGCTCGGCTCGGTGCCCGAGGCCGAGGACGCGGTGCAGGAGACGATGCTGCGGGCCTGGCGCGCAGCGGACCGCTACGACGAGACCCGCGCGTCGGTGCGCACCTGGCTGTACAAGATCGCCACCAACGTGTGCCTGACCGCGCTGGAGGGCCGGGCCCGGCGCCCGCTACCGACGGGGCTGGGGGCGCCGAGCACCGACCCGGACGCCCCCCTGCGGCCCGACTTCGAGGTGCCGTGGCTGCAGCCGCTCCCGGACGCCTACCTCGGCGGGGACCGGCGCGACCCGGCCGACCGCGTCACCGAGCGGCACAGCGTGCGCCTCGCCCTGGTGGCGGCGCTGCAGCTGCTCCCGCCCCGCCAGCGGGCGGTGCTCGTCCTGCGCGATGTGCTCGCGTTCAGCGCGGCCGAGGTGGCCGCACAGCTGGAGACGTCGACGGCCTCGGTGAACAGCGCCCTGCAGCGGGCCCGGGCCACCCTGGCCGACGCGGCGCCCAGCGAGGACGAGCTGACCGACCCGGACGACCCGTCGGTGCGCGCAACCGTCGAGCGGTACGTCCGCGCCTTCGAGGCCGCCGACGTCGACGGGCTGGTCAACCTGCTCACCGCCGACGTCGTCCTGGAGATGCCGCCCGTGCCTCTCTGGTACCGCGGGCCGGAGGACTACGGCCGCTTCATCGCCCGTATCTTCGCGATGCGGGGCACCGGCTGGCGGATGCTTCCCCTCGGCGCCAACGGCCAGCCGGCGCTTGCCGCCTACGCGCCCGAAATCGACGGCAGCCTGCGGCTGCACACGGTGCAGGTCCTCACCGTCAGGAGGCGCGGGATCTCGCGCAACGTGGTGTTCCAGGACCCGCGCGTCTGCGCCGGCTTCGACCTGACCCCGCTCATCGGCCCGGCCTCGTGAAGGTCGGACGGACCACACCCCGGCGCCGAGATGTGTACCCACCGCCTCATCTTGCTGCCGTACTCAGCCGCGGCTGAGTACGGCAAATAAAGGTGATCGCATCGGGCTAACTGCCTGTGGCGCGCTCGCTCAGAAGGCGGCTTTAGGGACACGACCGCCCGACCGCCTACCGCCGTGTGAGCTCAATCGGGGCGAGCCCGTGCGTTACGAGTCTCCGTAGGGACAGCGGTGGTAGAGCGACCTCCACCAGGTCGACCTTGTTCTCCCGAATCTCCACCGCCAGCGTGGGGCTGTGCTGCGCATCTAGATGTGCGCTAATCGAATGGGGTCCAACGGTAAGAGGAATTTCTACGGACTCCCCACGGCGGAGGCGCGCCACTACGACTCCGTCAACCTCGACCCGTACTCGTCGGAGGATAGCCACACGCTGGCGCTGGCGCTGTAACAGCAGGGTACCCATAAGCTAGATCTTATGGCCCCTAATGGGCCGCTCAGAGCGTCGCCTTGCCTGTTGTCTACTCCCCTCCCGACGGGATCGGGGCTGAGTTCGATTCGATCGCCTGGCGGGCCTTGTGACGCTGCCATAAGGGGATTCCAACCACGGCCAGGACTGTGAG
>JAOPYH010000168.1 GCA_025964715.1 Streptosporangiaceae bacterium
CCGGTTTGCTCAAGGGAGCTGAGACCTCTAAAGTTAAAGCTACCGACGCGGGGTGGAGCAGCTCGGTAGCTCGCTGGGCTCATAACCCAGAGGTCGTAGGTTCAAATCCTACCCCCGCTACCAAGAAGTGGCAGGTCAGAGGCCGGTTCCCGATCACTGGGAACCGGCCTTTCTCATCGCCGCCTAGGTCAACGCGTTAATCACGACCTTGGCGGCTTTTGCGATTAGTGCGTCCTGATACGTGGCGTTCTGGGTGGTCCGGCTGGACAGGATCGCGAGGACGAGTGCGCTACCTCGCCTCAGCACTCAGGCCACCAGGTCCGCCGAATTGACGGAAGAGAAGGTTCCCTGCCGCGTTGTCGCTGTAGCCAGGTCATGGACGCTGTCCGGCGCGGCTCATGAATTCACGGATCCGCAGGGGGCCGCCGGTCCCTCGGGCGAGCGGGGGCGTGTTCATCCCCGCGCCCTCCTGCAGGCCTTCGAGGAATTCACGTATGGAGTCGAGCGCGCTGTGGCGGGGCCACCAGCCCAGGTCCGTGTGCGCGCGGGTCACGTCCATCAGGGGTAGTCGCAACACCGCGTCGAACAGGTCGGGAGAGGCGGGGACGAGGCGCAGATGCCAGGCGGCGGAGAGCAGCCCCCGGGCCGGCCACCTCGGCGTGCGCACCGTCCTGGCGCCGAGGGCCTTCGCCAGGGTCGGCACATCCAGCACGGGCTCGGCGGCGACGTTGAAGGCACCTCGGACAGGCTTCGTGACCGCCAGATGGAAGGCCTCGGCGGCGTCCTCGGAGTGCAGGGCCTGAAATCGCATGCCCGGGATGTCCGGAAGGACCTGCAGGAGCTCTGGCCGTACGAGCGCATTGGGCAGCAGTGGGCCGGCGAACAGCCGCCGCTGCTCCGAGGCGGCCTCCCGCTTGAAGATGAACCCGGGCCGGAGCCGCACCACCCGGCACTGCGGGTGCCGGAGCTCGAAGGTGTCGAGCAGCCGTTCCACATAGGCCTTCTCGCGGGAGTACGCGGCGGCCGGCCATCCGTGCGTGGGCCAGCTCTCGTCCACCCGGCGGTCCTTCGGGCCGGGTGAGTAGGCTCCCACGGAGGAGGAGTAGACCAGCGAGGGAGTCTCGGCGGCGGCGATCGACTCCAGGATCCGGACGGTGCCGAGCACGTTCGTGCGCCACGTCCGTACGGGATCGTGCGTCGGCTGGAAGAGCCAGGCCAGGTGGACGACCGCGTCGGCACCGCGGAAGTGCGGGACCAGATCCTCGGTCGTGATGTCGGCCTCGGCCCACTCGGTCTTGTCGACCCGCCAGCCCGGCCGCCGGCGGGCCAGTCCCAGCACCGAGGTGACCCGTTCGTCCGCCGACAGCGCCTGGATCAGGCTCGTGCCGACATTGCCGCTCGCTCCGACGATGACCACTCGCATGCCGCCGGGCTGCCCGGTGGTCACTGTGAGTAAACGCCGGAGTGTCCCTACCTTCGGTAACCTCCGCCGCGCAGGGCCGCGCGGAGGGCGGCGTAGGTCTCCGGCGGGGCGCCGACCTCGTCCAGGCCGAGTAGCGCCGCGCCGAGGATCGGGGGCGCGTCCGTGACGACGAGCCGGGCCAGCGGGGCCAGCGCGGCGTAGCGCTCCTCGATCGCGGTCATCAGGACCGGATGGCGGGCGGTGAGGACGCCGCCGCCGAGCACCACCTCGACGCGGGTCTCCAGCAGTCGGAGGCGGCGCAGTGAGACCGTGCCCAGGGCCGTCACCTCCTCGGCCATGCGCTCCACGACCGACAGCGCGACGGCGTCACCGCCGGCGGCGGTCTCCAGCAGTACGGGGGTGAGCTCCAGCAGCCGTCCCCCGTCCAGGTTCCGGCCGTGCAGGGCCAGGCCGACGTCGACCGCGCGCTCGACCCCGAAGTATGCGGCCACCGCCGCCGTGAGGGCGCTGGCCGGCCCGCGGCCGTCCTCGCCGCGCACGGCATGCCAGAGGGCCAGTTCGCCGAGGTGGAACCCGCCGCCCCAGTCCCCGGTCATCGAGCCGAGGGCCGGAAACCGGGAGACCCGCCCGTCCGGGCCGACCCCGAGGCAGTTGATCCCCGCTCCGCAGACGACCGCGATGCCCCAGCCCGCGGAGGCGCCCGCTCGCAGCAACGCGAACGTGTCGTTGCCGACCCGGACGCTGCGGGCCCAGCCCCGCGCACTCAGCGCCTTGGTCAGGCTCTCCTCCTGCTCGGGGAGGTCGGCGTTGGCCAGATAGGCCGCGACATGGGCCAGGCCGGCGTCGGGCCGGCTGAGGCCGGCCCGGCCGAGCGCGGTGGTGACCGCCGTGGCGATGACCTCGACCGCCGCGCGGTCCCCGACCTCGTGGGGGCGAAACCCGCCGCCGCGGGCGCCGGCGAGCAGGCTGCCATCCTCGCCGACCACCACGACGTCGGTCTTGCTGTTGCCCCCGTCGATGGCGACGAGGAGGGGAGCGGTCACGCCTGCTCCGTCCGCTGCCGGCCGAGTTCCTGTTTCACCCTTTGACTCCCGTCAACGTGACCCCTTGGATGAACACCCGCTGGGCGAGGAAGAACACGATGAGCACCGGCATGACCGGGTCATCGGCAGGATGACGCGCATCATCGTACGGAACTCGCCGCAGCCGTCCACCCGTGCCGCGTCGGCGTACTTGCGCCAGCAGCATCTCCAGCGCGGCGCGGTCGTTGACACCCGAGTCAAGAGTCCGGCAAGGCACATGCCGATCACCTCTCGGTTCACCGGTCCGGGGCCGCATCACCCCAGTAGGCGATACTCGCTGTGCAAGAAGAGGTCCGACCTTCGAGAGGCGCGAGGCGATGGCGGTCACTGACGAGGCGATCGAGAAGATCAAGGAGATGATCGTCTCCGGACGGCTGCGGCCGGGACAGCGACTTCCCCGCGAGGTCGACCTGGCCGCCCAGCTGGGGCTGTCCCGCAATTCGCTCCGCGAGGCCGTCAAGGCGTTGTCGCTCATCCGGGTCCTGGACGTACGCCAGGGCGACGGCACGTACGTCACGAGCCTGGAACCGAGCCTGCTGCTGGACGCGCTCAGCTTCGTCGTGGACGTGCACAACGATGCGACCGTCCTCGAGTTCTTCGAGGTGCGCAGGTTCCTGGAGCCCCAGGCCGTCGCGCTCGCCGCTACCCGCATCGGGGTTGAGGAGGTGGCGGCCCTGCGCGACCACCTCTCGCTCGTGTCGGCCGGCTCCACCTCGGACGAGCTCGTCGCCAACGACCTGGAGTTCCACCGCCGCATCATTGTGGCCTCAGGTAACTCAGTGCTGTGCTCGCTGCTGGAGAGCATCGCCGGGCCGACGATGCGCGGCCGGATCTGGCGGGGGCTCACGCAGGAAGGCGCCTGGGAACGGACGCACGCCGAGCATCACGCCATCCTGGACGCGATCGCCGACGGTCAGCCGGGGGTCGCGCGGGCCTGGGCCGAGGTGCACGTCGCCGGCGTGGAGCAGTGGCTTCGGAAGGCCCTGCAATGATCCGATGAATCTATCCGATTCGTGAACCCCACCCACATCGTCGGGCAGGTGAAGGAGGCCACCGCGGAATGAGCAACGTACGTTTCGACTACTGGGGCGAGCGGGTCCTGGTGACCGGCGCCGCCGGGCTGATCGGCCGGGCGCTGGTCTGCCGGTTTGCCGGCGCCGGCGCCGACGTGATGGCGGTGGACCGCGATCCGGAGGGGCTCAAGGTCTTCAAGGGCGTGCCCCGCGTCACCACGGTGGCCGGGGATCTGGCTCGGGAGGACTTCGCCGATGAGATCTTCGCCCGGATCGAGCGGGCCGGGGGGCTGGACGTCCTCGTCAACAACGCCGCCATCACGCAGCACCGGACCCCGCTCATCGACATCGACTCCCGGCTGTGGGACGAGGTGATCGCGGCCAACCTCCGGTCGGTGTACCTGCTGTCCGTACGGGCGGCGCGTCACTGGCGGGACGCCGGGCGCCGCGGCGTGATCGTGAGCCTTTCCTCGCCCGGTGCCTCCCGTGCGCACGAGAACCAGAGCGCCTACGACGTGGCCAAGGCCGGCATCGAGGCGCTCACCAGGTCCATCGCGGTGGAGCTCGGCGGCGCCGGGGTGCGGGCCGTCTGCATAGCCCCGGCCAGCGTGGTGCCGGACGCTCGGGAGACCGCGGACCTCCCGAGCGGGCGTACGACGGATCCGGACCAGGTCGCCGACGCCGCACTGTTCCTCGCCTCCCCGGCCGCGGCGCAGCTCAACGGCAGCACGCTGTTCGTGGACGGCGGCCTGCTGGCCCGGCTCCGCACCGACCCGTCGCAGGAGGAGGCGACCACGCATCAGGTCGAAGTGCGGTGATCTCCGGGACCAAGGTCCCGGCTGGGGCGGCCCGGCGCCTCTTGCGCGGTAGCGGCGACGGGCGGGAGGCTCGTCGGGAGGGGCCCCCGCCGCACACCCCTTCAGGAGCCTGACATGCCGATGCTCGTCGGCACCTCCGGATGGCAGTACGCCCACTGGCGCGGCGTGCTCTACCCGCCTGGCCTTCCCCAGCGCCTGTGGCTGGAGCGCTTTGCCGAGTGCTTCGACACGGTCGAGCTGAACAACGCCTTCTACCGCCTGCCGTCCCGGGAGACCTTCGAGCACTGGCGCGACCGCACGCCGGCTCATTTCGTGATGGCGGTGAAGGCCAGCCGCTACCTCACCCATATCAAGCGGCTCAAGGAGCCGCAGGAGCCGGTGGAGCGGCTCTTGTCCGCGGCCGGCGGCCTGGGCTCCAAGCTCGGCCCGATCCTGCTCCAGCTCCCGCCGACCCTGCAGGCCGAACCGGAGCTGCTGGAGGAGTGCCTGCGGTGCTTCCCGGGGCACATCCGGGTCACCGTCGAGCCAAGGCACACCTCCTGGTGGACCGACGAGGTCCGTGAGGTGCTGACCCGGCACGGTGCGAGCCTGTGCTGGGCCGACCGCCTCGGCCGGCCGCTCAGCCCGCTGTGGCGCACCACCGACTGGGGCTACGTTCGGCTTCACGAGGGCACCGCCCATCCACGGCCGAGCTACGGCGACCAGGCCCTGCGGACCTGGGTGCGGCGCCTGAGCGAGACGTGGGACGACGAGCGCGACATCTACGTCTACTTCAACAACGACCCGGGCGGCGCGGCCGTGCGCAACGCCGTCCGATTCGCCGAGCTCGCTCGCGCGGCCGGCCGCGAGGTCAGCCGCACGCCGGCGCAACTGCCGGGTCAGACCCTCGTCCCGAGCTGAGTGCCTGTCACGTCATCCGGGGGGCGCCGCGGCCGCCACGGCCTTCAGCACCACCGCGCCGTCGACGGTCTCGTGTTCGAGCAGGCTCGCGGTGAGCCGGCCGAGGGCGCCGCGGTGACTGTGCAGCAGGTCGACGGCCCGTTGCTCGGCGTGCCGCAGGAGCCTGGCCACCTCGGCGTCGATGAGCTCCTGCGTATGCTCGGAATACGGCAGCCGCAGCGGCGTGTCCTCGGGGGCCTCACGCAGGTCGCCCGAGCTCGCGGAGCCGTACCCCACCGGACCCAGCAGCGAGGACAGCCCGAACTCACGCACCATTCGGGCGGCGATCTGAGTGGCTCCGGCGAGGTCGTTGGCCGCGCCCGTCGAGCCTTGGCCGAACACGACCAGCTCGGCGGCCCGGCCGCCGAGCCGTACCGTCAGCAGGTCCGTCAGGTAGGCCTCGCTGTAGAGGTGGCGCTCGGCCTCCGGCAACTGCTCGGTCACCCCCAGCGCCACGCCCGCGGGCAGGATCGTCACCTTGGCCACGGGGTCGGCGTGCTCGCACAGCGCGGCCAGGAGCGCGTGCCCGGACTCGTGTACGGCGACCGCCTGACGCTCGTCGGGCAGGAGGGCGTTGGAGGCCTCCCTCCGGCCGAGCAGCACGCGGTCCCGGGCCTCGTCCAGGTCGCGGGCCTCGATGGTGGTCCGGTGTGCCCGTACGGCGTTGATGGCGGCCTCGTTCACCAGGTTGGCGAGGTCCGCGCCGGAGAAGCCGGGGGTGCCGCGGGCGATCACGTCCAGATCGACGTCGGGCCCCAGATGTTTGCCCTCGGCGTGCACGGCGAGGATCGCGGCGCGTTCGGCCTGGTTCGGCAGCGGCACGGTTACCTGCCTGTCGAACCTGCCGGGCCGCAACAGCGCCGGGTCCAGCGTCTCGGGCCGGTTGGTCGCGGCGAGGACCACGATGCCGCTGCCCTGGTCGAAGCCGTCCATCTCGGCGAGGAGCTGGTTGAGGGTCTGCTCTCGCTCCTCGTGGCCGCCCAGCCCGACGCCGCCGCGTTTGCCGCCGATGGCATCGATCTCGTCGATGAAGATGATGGACGGGGCGCGCTTGCGAGCGTCGTCGAACAGGTCCCGCACCCGGGAGGCGCCCACACCGACGAACATCTCCACGAAGGCCGAGCCGGTCACGGACAGGAACGCGACCTCGGCCTCGCCCGCGACGGCGCGGGCCATCAGCGTCTTGCCGGTGCCGGGCGGGCCGACCATGATGACCCCCCGTGGCGGTTTGGCGCCCGCGGCGGCATAACGGCCCGGGTGGCGCAGGAAGTCCACCATCTCGCTGACCTCCTGCTTCACCCCGTCGTAGCCGGCTATGTCGGTGAACCGGGTGCTCGGCCGTTCGGCCTCGATGATCTTTGCCTTCGACCGGCCGAAGCCGCCGATGCCCCCGGCCAGGGACTGCTGCGCCTGCCGACCGGCCCAGAGGAACACGCCGAAGAGGATCAACAGCGGCAGGAGGCTGAGCAGCACCGGTCCCCAGGAGCCCCCGCCGCGGGTGGCGGTGATCTCCACGTGCTTGGCCTGGAGTCGCTGTTCGAGCTGTGCGTTGCCGAGGGCCGTCGGGATCTGGCTGGTGAAGGTCCTGCCGTTCGCGAGCTTCCCCCGTACACCACCCTTGTCGTCGATGGTCACCGACCTGACCTCACCGGCGTTCACCTTCGTCACCAGGTCGCTGTAGGAGGATCGCTGCGCCGCCGGGGGCGAGAAGACGACCGGCCCGAACAGCAGCACGAAGAAGGAGATGACCGTCAACGGCAGCAGCCAGCGCTGCCAGGGCGATGCCGGAGGTCCCGGCGGAGGCGGCCGTCGATCCTGCCGTGGTCCCGGGCGCGCCGACCTGGTCACGTGGGGGACCGGGAGCCGGATGCGCGTGATCATGTGAAGACCCACGAGGCGCTCTTCCTACGCCGGTATTGTCCGGATCAGGTCATGGAGGTCGCCGTGTCGCCTAGTGGCGCACTGGCCTCTCAGCCGCTCCGTCGGGCTCTTCCGTGGGAATCTCTTCCTTCGGAGGTTGTCCGCTTCGGGCTCCCTCGCTCGTCTCGCAGGCCTAGCCAAATGATCTCTCTAGCCCGATACGGGCCGCCAGGGTCGAAGGTCCCCTCTGGTCAGTGCCCAAGGGCCCATGTCCGGCGACACGGCGCCCCCGGACAGGATCCGCGCCCGCTTGCACTGGCAGGACTGGGAGTCGAACGCCCGGATGCGTGGCGGTCGGCGATAGAGGACTTCCTCGACTCGGTCGAATAGGGCTTCGGACACGCTATGGGCGTGCACCGGCCCAGAGCGGTCGCGGGCTCACTGCTTCTTCAGCTCGGCGGCAAAGGCCCGAAAGGTGTCGCGGGAGAACACCAGCGCGCCGCCTTTGGGATTCTTGCTGTCCCGCACGGCGACCACTCCCGGAAGGGATGCGACCTCCACGCACTGGCCGCCGTTGTCCCCGCTGTGGCTGGACTTACGCCAGCGAAGGCCGTTCAGGTCCATTGCTCATCCGCCGTTCTCGCGATGAGTTCGAGCGACTGGTCCACGGGCAACGCCTGCGACCGGATCGACTCGAAGCGCTCGGTCAGGGTCCTCAGGTCCGTCGGCTCACCCGTGGTGATCCCTCGGGCCGCCGACTCTATGTACGCTACCTCGGCGCGATCCTCCATTGTGGCGAGCACAAAGGACCCATTGACTCCACGGTGCCGCCGGGCCGGGGCGATGTGGATGCTCGTCCGTTCGGACGCCGCCTCGACCAGGTGATGGAGCTGTTCTCGCATGACCTTCGGACCACCCACCTCACGGCGCAGGACCGTCTCGTCAAGAACGCAGACCAGCAGCGGAGGAGCCGGATCCTCACGGGTGAGGATGCTCTGCCGTGCCATTCGCGCCTCGACGGCGACCTCGTCCCCGTACAGCAGGTCTCGGGCGTAGTCCTCAGTCTGCAGCAGGCCGTCTACGACGGATAGTTGGAAGGAACGTAGAACGGTGGCCTCGGCCTCATGGATCGGCCAGTTGAACCACGGCGGATAGACGCTCTTCTTGAGCAGCCCGTCCCACAATCGCGTTAATGCGCCGACCGTGTTGAGGGCCACATCCGCGGCCACGGCGAATCGCCGTTTGGGCATCTCCTCCGCCCGCTCGACCGCGCCGACGTAGGAGCCGGTGTAGTTGGTCTTGCTGCCCAACTGTTCCTGCGAAAGGCCTACACGGTCTCGGTAGGTGCGCAGCTCGGAGCCGAAGAGCGCGAGGGGTGAGGAGGTCGGGTCGAGGGGATTCGAGCGCCTGGGCATGGCCACGCTCCATTGACAAGGACTGGCAAATCCTGCGACTTGGTGGGCAAGTGTCTCACAGAGCGTCGTGAAGTGGTCGCTGTACGTACGAATCGGCGGCCAGGCTGGCACCTGTTCTCAGGAATGTTCAGAGACGAGGTGTTCGCATGCCGATGTCTGGGGCCATCAATGGCGACCCGGATGACCTGCGTCGTGGTGGCTTCCCTGCCTGGCCGCTGCCCTTGGACGCGGCGGGGGCCGGAGTGGCGCGGTCACTGGTCAAGACGATGTTCGGTGTGCTGGGGATGCCGTCGCAGGTGACCTACGACGTCGCGGTGGCGATCTCCGAGCTGGCCACCAACGCCTACGTGCACGCGCTCGGCGGCGATGCCGCAGACCCGGGGACGGCGTGCCGGCCGGAGCTGTGGGCCTACCTGCGATGGGGCACGCGACCGGAGGTGGTCCTGAAGGTCTTCGACACCGCGCTGTGGCGGGGACCGTTCGCCTATGGTCCGACCAGGCCGCCGCCGGAGTCCGAGGGCGGACGCGGGCTCGAAGTGGTGCACGCCCTGACGGCCGAGTACGGCGGTCACTGGGGGATGCAACGGACGCGGGCGCGGCTGGGCGCTCGCGCCGCGCTGGGAAAGGCGGTTTTCCTCACCCTGCCCATCCCGCCCGGGTGCCCGGCCGCCTTGTTGCGTCCCCTGCCGAGCACCCCGCAGGAGGTCGTGCGGCGGGTCTACGGGCTGGTGACCTCTCGCGGGCTCGGCCGCGTACAGGCGACGGCAGGCCATGGCATGGCGGTCATCTGCCTGCGGGCCGGAGTGCACGTGTGGGTCCACCCGGATTCACTGACGTACCGCCTCCCAGGACGCGGCCGCGTACGGCACTCGCTGTGTGACGCCGTGGAGGTCGTCGAGCAGGTGGTGGCCCACTGCGCGGACGTCGATGCCAGAGGCCGCTGACAGCCATGATCGCCAGGGCGCTGGAGCGGGGCCGGTTCGGGCTCGTCCAGCAGTTCGGCGTGGGGCTGGACACCGTCGACGTCGGGCAGGCCACCGAGCTCGGCGTCTGGGTGGCACGGCTGCCTGGTGACATCACCGGGAACGCCGTGGCACGGCCGTCGCCGAGCGGCTCGCACCCTTCGGGGTCCGGCTCCTGGGGATCCGGGCCCACGCCGGACGCGGTGGCCCGGAATGTATGGCCGAAGTCGGATCGCCGGACGATCTGCACCGGATGCTGGGTGAGGCCGACGCGGTGGTGTGCTGTGCGATGTACGACGGCGGCAACGCGGGCATGTTCGACACCGCCTCCTTCGCCGCGA
>JAOPYH010000176.1 GCA_025964715.1 Streptosporangiaceae bacterium
CCCGACCCTGGGCCCGTGGCAGGAGACCTCGGACCTCGACGTCGTGCACACCGGTGCGTGGATCCTGCCGGACGAGCGCCCGCTACCGGCCGAGTTGGAGGCGTTCCTGGACGCCGGCGCACCACCGGTGTACGTGGGCTTCGGCAGCATGCGCCGCGTCTCGGAGGACATCGCCCGGGTGGCAATCGAGGCGATCCGCGCGCAGGACCGCCGCGCACTCGTCGCTCGCGGCTGGGCCGACCTGGCCCTGACCGACGACCAGGACGACTGCTTCGCCGTCGGCGAGGTCAACCAGCAGGCGCTGTTCGGCCGGGTGGCCGCCGTCGTGCACCACGGCGGCGCGGTCGCCCTATCGGACCTTCACGCAGGTGGCACGGGAGGCGGCCGCCAACCCGCTGATGACCGAAGTCGACGAGCCGGGCGTCGGCCGCTACCCGGTCCCCGGCTCGCCGATCTCCTACGGCGCCGAGCGCGGCGCGGCGCGGCGCTCGCCCCGGCCCTCGGCGCCGACACCGACGAGGTGCTGACCGGACTCGGCCTGGACCCGGGCGAGATCGCCCGGCTACGGGACGAGCGGGTGGTGGCGTGAGCGTGTCCGGCGCCTGCACCCGTCCAGACCGTCGGTCATGACTGCGCGGACGGCACCGCTCCGCCGTCCGCCGCCGCCCGCCGGTGCGCACGGATGATCTCCGCGTAGCGGTGCCCGCTGTCCTTCATCGTGCGGGTCTGGGTGGCGTAGTCGACGTGCACGAGACCGAAGCGCTTGTCGTAGCCGTACGCCCACTCGAAGTTGTCCATCAGCGACCAGGCGAAGTAACCGTCCAGCGGGACGCCGCGGGCCACCGCGCGCGCGCACGCTTCGAGGTGGGTCTCGAGGTAGGCGATGCGCTCGGTGTCGTGGACGGCACCGTCCGGGGTCACGGTGTCGGCGAACGCCGCGCCGTTCTCGGTGACGACCATCCGGCCGGGCGCGTAGTCCTCGGCGACCCGGACCAGCATCCGCTCGAGGCCGTCGGGACGCACCTCCCAATCCATGGCGGTGTGGAGCGCGC
Source organism: Streptosporangiaceae bacterium (assembly GCA_025964715.1). Classification (GTDB taxonomy): domain Bacteria; phylum Actinomycetota; class Actinomycetes; order Streptosporangiales; family Streptosporangiaceae; genus Actinomadura_C. The sequence goes on from JAOPYH010000176.1 coordinate 1,053, forward strand.
CGGGCGGGTCGACCTGGCGGGTGTACGGCGGCGGAGCGGCCGGGGCGTCGGTGACCACCTGGCGGAAGTAGTAGTTGACGCCGAGCCAGTCCAGCGGCTCGGCGATGGTGCGCAGGTCACCGTCGCGCAGCGGCAGCTCGACGCCGTACAGCTCCGCCATGTCCTGCGGGTAGCCCCGGCCGTGGATCGGGTCGAGCCACCAGCGGTTCACGTGGCCGTCGGCCCGCCGAGCCGCCGCGACGTCCTCGTCCCGGTCCGAGGCGGGATCGATCGGGGAGAGGTTGTTCACGATGCCGACGCGCGCGTCCGGCGCGGCGGCGCGGATCGCCTGCACGCCCAGCCCGTGTGCCAGGTGCAGATGGCAGGAGGCGCGCACGGCGGCGGTCAGGTCGGTCCAGCCGGGGGCCATCACGCCGTCCAGGTGCCCGATCCAGGCCGAGCACAGCGGCTCGTTGAGGGTGCACCACTCGGTGACGCGGTCGCCGAGCCGCGCGGCGACGACCGAGGCGTACTCCGCGAAGCGCTCGGCGGTGTCGCGGTGCGGCCAGCCGCCCGCGTCCTGGAGGGCCTGCGGCAGGTCCCAGTGGTACAGGGTCGGGTACGGGGTCAGGCCCGCCTCGAGGAGCCCGTCCACCAGCCTGTCGTAGAAGGCCAGGCCGGCGGCGTTGACCCGGCCGGTGCCCTCGGGCAGCACCCTCGGCCAGGCGATGGAGAAGCGGTACGCGGACACGCCCAGCCGCCGTATGAGCCCGATGTCCTCGGGCCAGCGGTGATAGTGGTCGCACGCCTCGTCGCCGGTGTCGCCACCCGCGATGGCGCCCGGTACCCGGGAGAACGTGTCCCAGATCGACGGCGCACGGCCGTCCTCCGCCACCGCGCCCTCGACCTGGTAGGCGGAGGTCGCCACCCCCCAGACGAAGCCGGGACCGAAGGCCGTTGGTTCAGGCATGGGCACAGGTGTCCTCACAAAAATCGTACGGCCGGGCGGTCCACGGCCGGGTCACTTGACCGCGCCGGCGGTGAGGCCGGTCACGAGATAGCGCTGGAGCAGCAGGAAACCCACGACCACCGGGACGCTGACGACCAGCGAGGCCGCCATGACCTGGTTCCAGAAGACCTCGTTCTGCCTGGAGTAGCCCTGCAGCCCCACCGCGAGCGTGCGGGTGCTGTCGTTGGTCAGGACCGAGGCGAACAGGGTCTCGCCCCACGCGGTCATGAAGGCGTAGACCGTGACCGCCACGATCCCGGGCACCGCGGCGGGCACGATGACCCGCAGCAGGGTGCGGACGGGCCCCGCGCCGTCCACCCGGGCCGCCTCGTCGAGCTCGCGCGGGATCGAGTCGAGGTAGCCGACCAGCATCCAGATCGAGAACGGCAGCGAGAACGTCAGGTAGGTGAGGATGAGCCCCGCCCGGCTGCCGTACAGCGCGATGCCCGTCGCGTTTCCGACGTTGACGAAGATCAGGAACAGGGGCAGCAGGAACAGGATGCCGGGGAACATCTGGGTGGACAGCACGGTCATCGAGAACAGCCGGCGGCCGGGGAAGCGGTACCGGCTGAGCGCGTACGCCGCGAAGAGGGCCATCACCACCGACAGGACGGTGGCGCTGCCTGCCACGATGAGGCTGTTGACGAAGTAGCGGGCCAGCGGCACCGTGTGCCAGATGTCGACGTACGGGCGTGCGGTGAACACCGACGGGATCCACCGGAAGTTCCCCTGGACGTCCCGCAGCGGCTTCAGCGACGAGCTGAGCATGACGTAGATGGGCGTCAGCGTGAAGATCGACAGCAGCGTCAGGACGATCCGGCGGGTCCACAGGAACCAGGCGGGCGGCGCCATGGGGGAGCGGTCACGCATCGGCTGTCCTCCTCCGCCGCGAGGTCAGGAACAGGTAGCCGGCGGTCACGAGCAGCAGGAACAGCAGGAGCAGCACCGACATCGCGGAGCCCGCGCCGAAGTCCCAGGTGACGAACGACGACTGGTAGATGTGGATCGAGATGAGGTCGGCGTTCGCCGGCGCCGCCTTGCCGAACAGGACGAACGGCGTGGTGAAGTCGTTGAAGGTCCACAGGAACAGCACAAGCACGAGCACCTGGTTGAGCGGCCGCAGCGACGGCAGGGTGATCCGGCGGATCTGCCGCCAGATGCTGGCGCCGTCCATCGCGGCGGCCTCGTACAGCTCCCGCGGGATCGACTGCAGACCCGCCATGAGCACGAGGAAGGCGAACGGCCAGTTGCGCCAGACGGCGACGGTGAGCAGCGTCCAGAAGCTGTTGCCGCCGATCAGCCAGAACGGCTTGTCGCCCATGAGGTGCAGCTGGTCGACGACCACGTGGTTGACCAGCCCGGTGTCGCGCTGGAACATGAACGCCCAGGTCATGACGGCGGCGTAGACCGGCAGCGCGTACGGCACCAGGAAGATCGCCCGCAGCGTTCCGCGGCCGCGGAACCGGTCCTGCATCAGCACGGCCGCGACCGTGCCGAGCAGCCACGACAGCCCGACGGCCAGCACGGTGAAGCCCGCCGTGACCAGGAACGAGTGCAGCAGCGCGCGGCCCAGCGCGGCGTCGAAGTTCACCGCCAGCCGGTAGTTGTGCAGCCCCACCCACGGCGCGCCGGACCAGTCGCGGATGTAGAAGAGCGTCAGCTCCCGGAAGCTCATCACGGTGCCGACGACCATCGGCACCAGATGGACGATGAGTTCGCACAGCAGGGCGGGTAGCAGCAGGACGTAGGGCAGCGCCCCGGACCGGAGCCGGCGCCGCCGGCCCGGCCGGCGCGAACGGTCGAGGCCGGACGGCCGGGTGCCGTCCGGCGCCGTGGACTGGGTCATCCGCCCATCCGCTGCTGTGCGGCGCTCAGTTCACTCTTCACCCGCTCGTCGGTGATCGGTTTTCCGGCCGCCGCGTCCGCGAAGAGGTTCTTGAGCGCGCCGCCGATCAGGGTCTCGAACTGGCTCTCCTTCGGCACCATCGGCAGCGGGGCCGCGCTCGTCGCGAGGATCTGGCGGAAGGTCTGCTGGTCGGGGGTGGAGAAGGCCGGGTCCTGCTGCGCGGAGAGCACCGGCGGCAGCGACCTGTAGGCCTTGTTGAGGATCGTCTGCTCGTCGTCGCTGGTCATGAACTTCACGAACTTCAGCGCGCCGTCCCGGTTGTGGGTCGACGTGAAGACCGCGAGGTTGATGCCGGCGACCAGCGAGGTCACCTTCTTGCCGCCGGGCGGGGTCCGCGCGGGCAGCGGGACGGGGACGACGCCCCACTCGCCGGGCTTCATGCCGAGGTCGGCCAGCGAGGTGGCGGCCGACTGCCACATCAGCATCGACGCCTTGCCGGTGGCGAAGTCCTTCATCGACTGGTTCGCGGAGTACTCCGCGTTGCCCGGCGCGGCGATCTTGTCCCGGGCCATCAGGTCCACGTAGGCCTTGACCGCGGTGACCGCCTGGGGCGTGTCGAACTGCGGCTTCCCGGCAGGGTCGAAGAAGTCGGCGCCGTACTGCTGGCCGAACACGAACGCGTGGTGACTGTTCTCCGGGATGCTCGCGCCCTCTATCGCCAGACCGTGCCGGCCGCCCTTGGTGAGCTTCGTGCCGTCCGCGATCAGCTCGTCCCAGGTCGCCGGCGGCCTGCCGATGCCCGCGTCGGCGAAGTGCTTCTTGTTGTAGTACAGCCCGTACGCCAGGGAGTAGAGCGGGACGGCCGTGGGGTCCTTGCCGGCGGCGCCGGCGGAGGCGAGGGCGGACGGCAGGAACCGGGCCCTGCCGCCGATCTGGTCCATCGTCTTGGTGTCGAACTGCAGCAGGCCGCCGGTTGCCTGCAGCGATGCCGACCAGGTGTTGCCGATGTTGAGGACGTCGGGCCCCTGGCCGGAGGTGGTCGCCGCCAGGATCCGGTTGAGCAGGTCGGTCCAGGGGACGACCTCGAGCTTGACCTTGATGCCGGTCTGCTGCTCGAACTTGGTCAGTTCGGGGGTCAGCGTCCGCTTGTCCACGTCGATGGTGGCACCCTGGTTGCTGGCCCAGTAGGTGAGTGTCTTGGGTGCGTCGTTGCGGCCGCCAGGTGCCGTACCGCCGCCACATGCCGCCGAGACGACCGCGACCGCGAGGCACACGGTGCTCGCGGCCCAGGCCGGGCGGAGTCTGGAGAGGGGATGGGTGCGCATGTGCTCAGCCCTCCACTTCGAAGGCGAAGTAGAATCACGCCTTAATTAATGGCGTGATCTAAGCAGCGTGATATTGGGCCGTCAAGACCTGACAGCCCACCAGGGGAGCGCGGCCACGGCCGGCGGGAAGGGGGCGCGATGTCCGAGGGCGGTAAGCGCACCGTTCGTGATCTGCGGCGGGCCAACCGGTCCGTGCTGTTGCGCCATCTCTACCTCGACGGCCCGCTGAGCCGCCAGGAACTGAGCCGCCGGACCGGCCTGAGCGCGGCTTCGGTCAGCAACGTCGTCGCCGACCTGGTCGTGGGCGGGCTCGTCGTCGAGGCCGGCATGGTGGAGTCCGACGGCGGGCGGCCCCGGGTGCTGCTGAAGGCGGCCCCCGACTTCGGCCGCCTGGTCGGCGTGGATGTGGGGGAGACCCGCGTCATCGTCGAGCTGTTCGATATGAGCCTGGCCCGGCTGGCCAAGGCCGACCTCCCGCTGGGCGACGGCGGGCACGATGTCGAAGGCGTCGTCGAGCGCATCCGCACCGGCCTGCGCAGGGTGATCGAGGACGGCGGCGCCGACCCCGGCGAGGTCATCGGGGTCGGGGTCGGCGTGCCGGGCGTCGTCGAGCGCACCCCCGAGGCGGTCGTGCACGGCCAGACCATCGGCTGGGACGCCGTGCCACTGGAGCACCTGCTGCGCGAGGACACCGCGTCGCCGCTGTTCGTCGAGAACGGCGCGACCGCACTGGGCCAGGCGGAGATGTGGTTCGGCGCCGGCCGGGACTGCCGCGACGCCGTGGTCGTGCTGGTCGGCTCCGGAGTGGGCGCATGCGTGGTCACCGGCGGAACCCCCTATCGGGGCGCGACCGGCAGCGCCGGGGAATGGGGGCACACGACGGTGCGGGTGGGCGGCGCCAGATGCCGCTGCGGTTCGCTCGGCTGCCTGGAGGCCTACGTCGGCGCCGGCGCCGTCCTCGAGCGCTACCGCGCCGCCGGGGGGCCGCCCGCCGGCGCCGCCGACGAGGAGTCGGCGTTCGGCGAGCTGCTCGCCGACCCCTCCCCGGCAGCCCGGGCCGTGCTGGAGGAGACCGCGACCTACCTCGGCGCGGGCATCGCCGACCTGGTCAACCTGTTCAACCCCGAGAAGATCATCATTGGCGGCTGGGCCGGGCTGATGCTCGGCGGCCGGATGCTCGACCGGGTGCGGGCCGCCGCGTCCGAGTACGCGCTGCGCAGGCCGTTCGCCCGCACCTCCATCGAGCTCTGCCACCTCGGTCCCGAGGCGGTCGCCGTCGGCGCTGCCACCCTGCCCCTCGCGCAGCTGCTCGACAGCGGCGGTGTCCCGCGGGCGGCCCGCGACACCGTGGTGGAGGGCCGGCCCGGCGTGGGCCTGTTCCCTTCGGCTCGGCCTTAGTTCAACCCTTGACATATCTTCGCGGGGCTTCGCGGGACACGAACCCACTCCAGCCGGCTTCGGCCGGCACCGTAGATTTCCGTCCCTGTCATCCCCGCCACTGACAAGGAGACCCCCGTGTCAGCCCACCACGCCCGGACATCCTCGCCGTCATCGCGGCGGGGACCGGGCCGGGCAGCGTCATCAACGTCGACGAGGGCACCAGGACCAGCACTCCGAGGACATGCAGGACCTGGTCGACTACACCCGCAACTGGCACCGCACAACGGCGGCTGCGGCACCTGCACGGGCCTGATCACAGTGCACAACGGCGACGGCGGGCACGGCCAGGTCGACTACACCATCGAGTACTACACGATGGGCCACCTCACCAAGTTCGTGCGGCCCGGCGCGCACCGTATCGCCTCGACCGCCAGCACGGCCGTCCCCAACGTCGCCTGGCGCAATCCCGACGGCGCCGGGTCGACCGCCAACGGCGCCCAGGTGCAGTTGTACGACTGCAACGGCAGTGGAGCGCAGCAGTGGGCAGGCCACGACCGGCCGAGACCTGGTGAACCCGCAGGCGAACAAGTGCCTGGACGCGACCGGGAACAGCAGCGCCAACGGCACCCGCTGCAGACCTGGGACCGCACCGGCGGCGCCAACCACAAATGGACCGTCCCGGGCCGGTGATTCCACGCCGACGGGCCCGGTCGCGATGTCCGCGGCGTCAGCGGCTCCCGGACGCCCGGAGCCCGTCGAGCCGGGCCGCCTGCGCGGGCCCGCCGAGCAGGGCCGCGATCGTCTCCAAGGTGCCGAGGATGTCCCGCGTCTCGCCGAGCGGCATGAGGGGAGACTCCAGGGCCCCGGCGCGCAGGCACCGGGCGACCTCGGCGGCCTGGTAGGTGTAGCCGTGGCCGTCGATCTCGGTGGTGAAGGTCTCCGGTTCCGCGCCGGCGCGGTGCACCGTCATGGCCTTGGGCCGGAAGAATGGCGCCGCCACCTCGATCCGGCCCTTGGTGCCCGTCACGGTCGCCGTCTGCGGCGAGTCGGCCATGAGCCCGCAGTGCAGGAGCGCGACCGCACCGGAGGCGTACCCGAGCAGGATGCCGGTGTTGGCGTCCACCCCCGTCGGCGCGGGCGCCGACGTGGCCTGGACCGTGTCCGGTGCGCCCAGGAGCATCCAGGCGAATGACACCGGGTAGACACCGACGTCCAGCAACGCCCCGCCGGCCAGCTCGGGAGCCCAGAGCCGGTGCGCGGGATCGAAGGCGAAGGCGAACGAGAAGTCGGCGTAGACCGACTGGATCTCACCGATGGCGCCGTCGGCGACGAGTGCCCGCAGCCGGGAGATCACCGGGTTGAAGCGGGTCCACATGCCTTCCATGGCGAACAGCCCACGGTCGCGGGCCACCGCGATGAGGTGCTCGGCGTCGGCGGCTGTGGTGGTGAAGGGCTTCTCCACGAGGACCGCCCGGCCGCCCTCCAGGCACCGCAGCGCGGCCGGATGGTGGCCGGGGTGCGGCGTGGCCACGTAGACCACGTCGACCTCACCGTCGGCGGCCAGGTCCTCGTAGGAGCCGTGCGCGCGCCCGATGCCGTGCCGGGCGGCGAAGGCCTCGGCGGTCCCGGTGGCGCGTGAGCCGACCGCGACGACCTCGTGCCCGGGGAGCCGCAGCAGGTCTTCGGTGAAGACCCGCGCGATGCCACCCGTGCCGAGGATGCCCCATCGGATGGGAGTGTCGGTCATGGACGAGATCGTATGGCGTCTCCCGGGTCCGGCACCGCGACCCCGGCTCGTGACGGGCTAGGGGCAGGGGCTGTAGAGCCGGCGGGTGCCGCTTCCCGCGAGATACGCCGCCCGGTCGCTGAACCGGCAGCCGAAGTCGGCGGCCGAGGGATGCCAAACGTCGTCGCCGGCCGGCCGGACGCCGCGATGGACCCACGCGGCGAGGTCGTCCCACGCCGATCCCGCCTCGGCCGCGGAGAACTCGCAGTGCTGGCTGGTGCGGACGGCACGCTGCACGAGCAGCCGGGGATCACCGTGCCGGGTGACATCGGAGCGGTAGGCCTGCTCCATCGAGAACGGCACGAACATGTCGCCGAGCCCGTGCAGGCTCAGCACCGGGACGGTCGGGACGCCGAAGATCTGCGGGATCTGCGTCAGCGCCGGCGAGAGCCGGTCCCGCGGATCGGCGGGCGGCACCCGCTCCACAGTGCGGTTGACCTGCTCGGGGGAGTCGGGCGCGTAACGGGTGAACAGGTTGGTGGCCAGCCGGCCCGGGTCCGCCGCGAGCGAGTCGCCGGCCGAGGAGGCGCCCAGCGTGAAGAGGAAGTCCTTCCACAGCGGGAACGACGCCACGGCGCCGGGACGGTCGCCCCCGCTCCGGTTGATGGTGATGGCGCGCAGCTGCCTGCCACGGCCGTTCGCGGTGTCGGGACCGCCGGGACGCAGCCCGTCCAGGCCGAGGGCCTGCTCGATCCTCGGCACCGCGTTGGTCAGATAGTCGGCCGGTGCCGGATAGGCGTCGAGCCCGGCGAGGTCCTGGGCGACGAGGTTGTAGTCCAGGAAGAAGTCGAACAGCGACTGGTCGCCGAGCACACCGCACATCGGCAGGCCGCCGGCGTAGAAGCCCGGATACTGCTCCAGCGAGCGGCCGATCACGTGCCCGCCCATGGACGCGCCGGTGATGAACGTACGGCCGGGCCGCCGGAAGCGGCCGGTGAACAGCAGCGCGAGGTCTCTGGTCCCGAGCACCCCGGCGCGTACGTCATAGCCGTTGGCGGAGTAGGACGACGCCGCCCAGGCGTATCCCTCATCAAGGAACTTCTGCCGCAGCGAGAACGGGGGCGTGTCGACGGTCAGCACCTTGCCGTCGCCACGGTATCCGTGCGCCCACATCACGAGCTCGCCGTTCCATTTCGGCGGGACCTCGATGTCGTAGGCCGCGTGCCCGTGGACACCCTGGAGCACCCGGCTGCGCACACCCCCCACGACCGCCGGGTCGAGCGGCGGATTGCTGATCGTGTAGCCGGGGAGCGGCTGGTCGTCCGGCACCGGGTCCGCCCCGGCAGGCCTGGCCGGGGCCGCCGCGGTCAGCGCGAGCGCCACGGCCGCGGCCGGCGCGAAGAGCCGGAGACGGCGCGGTATCGAACGTAGGCCCATGTGGTGCCTCCTCCTCGGCCCCCCGGCTGTTGTTACCGGCGGGTCGGCATGAGGAACGTACGCGCGCCGGCGAGCCACGGTCAATGGCGGATTCCGGCCAGGGGCCCCAGGGGACCGGTGGCCGTCAGGCGCGTGCGGCCGGGCTGCTGGAGGCGGACCAGATGTTGATGCCCGCCTCGACCGCGTCCCGGTCGATGGTCTCCAGTTCCTCGGGTGTGAAGTCCAGCCGGTCCACGCTGGCGAGGCTGTCCTCGAGCTGTGCGACGCTGCTGGCCCCGATGAGCACCGAGGTTACCCGGTCGTCGCGCAGCGCCCAGGCCAGCGCCATCTGGGCGAGGGACTGGCCGCGCTCGGCCGCGATGTGGTTGAGGGCCCGTACGTGCGCGAGGGCCTCGTCGGTCAGCAGGTCGGGGGACAGTGACTTGCCCTGACTGGCGCGGGAGCCCTCGGGGATGCCGCGCAGGTACTTGTCGGTCAGCATGCCCTGGGCCAGCGGGGAGAAGGCGATGCAGCCGGCCCCCTCCTTCTCGAGGGTGTCCAGGAGCCCGCCCTCGATCCAGCGGTTCAGCATGGAGTAGGACGGCTGGTGGATGAGCAGCGGCGTGCCCATGTCGCGAAGGATCGCGGCCGCCCGCGCGGTGTCCTCGGCCGAGTACGAGGAGATGCCGGCATAGAGAGCCTTGCCCGACCGTACGGCGTGGTCGAGCGCACCCATGGTCTCCTCGAGCGGGGTCTCGGGGTCGAAGCGGTGGCTGTAGAAGATGTCGACGTAGTCCACGCCCATCCGGCTCAGCGACTGGTCCAGGCTCGCGAGCAGGTATTTCCGCGATCCCCAGTCGCCGTACGGGCCGGCCCACATGTCGTAGCCCGCCTTTGTGGAGATGACCATCTCGTCGCGGTAGGGCGCGAGGTCCTCGCGGAACAGGCGGCCGAAGTTGATCTCGGCGGAACCGTAAGGGGGGCCGTAGTTGTTGGCAAGGTCGAAATGCGTGATGCCGAGGTCGAACGCGCGGCGCAGGATGGCGCGCTGGGTGTCGAGGTCCCGGTCGTCGCCGAAGTTGTGCCAGAGGCCGAGCGACACGGCCGGGAGCTTGAGGCCGCTGCGCCCGGAGCGGCGGTAGGGGATACGGTTATAACGGTCATCTGCGGCGACGTAGGTCATTTCAGCAAGTCTGCCACTGCCCGTCTGCCCCCCGTGGCCCTTCCGGGGGGTCGTCGCGGCGACCAGGACTGCCGCGATCGACAGGCCGGCGATACCGGCCGCCATCGGCATGGCCGTGTGCGGCCCGGCCACGCCGGCCAGCGGGGAGGCCGCGCCGCCGATCGCGAACTGGGTCAGGCCCAGCAGCGCCGACGCGCTCCCGGCCACGTGCTGCGGGCGGCCGGACAGGGCCAGGGCCGTGGCACTCGGCATGATCATGCCTTGGCCCGCGACGACGAGGAACAACGCGGCAAGCACCGCGGCTAGTCCGAACCCGGCCTGCACCGACACCAGCAGCGCCACTCCGCCCAACGCGACAGTGGACAGCCCGGCCCCCAGCAGCCGGCGCAGCGGGACCCGGCTGGTCAGCCATCCGCACAACTGGCCCGACGCCACCAGGCCGAGCGCGTTCGTGGCGAAGACGAGGCTGAATCCCTGCGGCGACAGCCCGTAGACGTCCTGCAGCACGAATGGAGATCCGGAGATGTAGGTGAACATGGCGGCGAAGCCGAGACCACCGGACAGGGCGTAGCCGGTGAAGGTCCGGTCGGTCAGCAGGCCGCGGAACGTGGCGGCGGTGGCCCGCGCGCCACCTGTCTCGCGGCGGCCGGCCGGCAGGGTCTCGCGCACCCCGAGCAACGCCGCCGTGAAGAGCGCGGCGCCGATCGCCGCGATGACGCCGAAGACGCCGGGCCAGGTGGTGAAGCGCAGCAGCTGGCCCCCCACCACCGGGGCCAGGATGGGTGCGAGCCCGTTGACCAGCATCAGCATGGCGAAGAACCGCGCGGCGGCCGGGCCGTCGTACAGGTCCCGGACGACGGCCCGCGCGATGACGATCCCGGCGGCCCCGGCGGCGCCCTGCACGAGCCGCAGGGCGATGAGGGCCTGGACCGAGGGTGCGAACACGCACAGCAACGAGGCCAGGGTGTAGACGGCCACCCCGATGAGCAACGGCCGCCGGCGGCCGAGCGCGTCACTGAGAGGGCCGGCCACGACCTGGCCCACGGCCAGGCCCACCACGCAGGCCGTCAGGGTGAGCTGGGCCTGCGTCGCGCCGGTCGACAGGTCCCGGGTGAGCTGCGGCAGCGCCGGCAGGTACATGTCTATGGACAGTGGGCCGATCGCGGTGAGCGCGCCCAGGATGACGATGAGCCGGAAACGGCGGGGCCGGACGTCCCGTTCCGGCTGTCCGGTGTGCTGAGTGGTCCCCGGCAATGGTGCTCCCTCTAACGCGAACTCCTGCATGATCACAGCGAATGGTCCCGTTGTGGTGTGATCATGCAGAAGCTCACCATCCGGCTGCTCGAGGGCGGGCTCAGACCGTCGTGACGGCCTGCTCGAACTCCAGGCGCGGGCTGCGCGCGAACCAGGCGTCGGGCCCGGGCCGGCCGATGTTGACCACGGCCAGCACCTGGTTGCGGCCGTCGGGGAAGAACTCACGGTTGATGCCGTCGCGATCGAAGCCGGTCATGGGCCCCGCGGCCAGTCCCGCCGCGCGCACGCCCAGGATGAAGTAGCCCACCTGCAGGCTGGCGTTGAAGACCGCCACCTCGGCCCGCGGGCCGGCGTCGGCGAACAGGTCCTTGGCACCGGGGAAGTGCGGGAAGACGGTCGGCAGGTGCTCGTGGAAGTCGGTGTCCGCGGCGAGGACGGCCACGAGCGGGGCAGCCCCGGTCTTGGCCTTGTTCCCGTCGGACAGGTGCGGCAGCAGCCTTTCCCTGGCCTCCGGGGAGCGAACGAGGAGCACACGCAGCGGCTGGTTGTTCATGCTGGTCGGCGCCCACTTCACCAGCTCATAGATGGCCCTGACCTGCTCGTCGGTGACCGGCTCATCGGTGAACGTGTTCGCGGTCCGCGCATCGCGGAAGAGAAGGTCCTGGGCGGCCGGGTCCAGGTGGAGGGCGCTGTCCACTGCGGAGGTGGTCATCTTCGTCGTGCCTTTCGTTCGAAACCGCGACCCTTCGCGGTCGCATGGCCTCAAACAAGATGAAGTTTCAATTTCTGCCGCATCAGGAAGTGCCTTGGGTCACACGGGCCTGGACAAGGGGGCGCTCAGCCGAGCATGGGCACCAAGGAGGCGACGGCCGTGGCCAGCGCGGCCAGCGTGAGCAGGGACAATCCGGCCAGGACGGCCCAGCGGCCGGCCTGATAACCGGCCGGCACCAGGGCGGGGTCGCGGCCGTGCGGCTCCCACGGGCTTCGCAACGGCGCCGCCCCCGGCGGCTCGGAGCGGGGGCCGGCCGCCGTGATCTCTCCGCTGACCGGCAGGCCCGTCACCCAGCCGAGGAGCTCGGCCACCGTGGCGGGCTCGGTGAGCAGGCCCGATCCGAAGTACCGCACCTCGCCGGCAAGCTGGTCGAGCGTACGGATGGTGTTGCCCAGGCCGAGCCGGTCGAGCCAGGTGCGGACCGCCTCGCTGGAGCCGGGATCGGCGAGGTGGCGGCCGACGACGGTGCGGGCCAGCAGATCCGTCTTGGTCACGACCACGGCGACGCGCCGCTGCCGGCCGCGGTCCGGCCGCGAGCGCAGGTCGTTGAGGACCCGCTGCAGGGTGTCGGCCGGGTCCTCCTCGGACGACGCGACGGCCTGCGCCACCAGGTCGCGCTCGTCCTCGGTCAGCGTCCGCCGGACCTGCGGCAGCGCGAACGGGTCCACGACGAACAGCAGCGCCTCGCCGTGGTCGAGGTAGCGCAGCGACTCGACGAGCGTCGCGCCGGTGAAGTGCTCGCCGGCCGGGTCGAAGAGGTAGAGGATCCGGTGCCCGGCACCCGGCAGGTCGACGTCGACCATGGTGGCCAGCGGCAGCTCCGGGCCGGTCTTGGCAAGCCGGCCACCGCGCTCGAACTCCCGCATGGCGCCGGCGTAGGCCTGCGCGTGCCGTCGCTCCACGAAGGCCACGCGCCCGCCCGCTCCGCCGGCCCGGGCGTGCAGGGCCCGGATGGCGAGGAACATGAACGTCGTCTTGCCCGCCGCCGGGCCCCCGACGAACGGCAGCGGCTCCACCCGCACCCGGCCGATGCGCTCGGGCAGGCGCCCGTTGCAGTGCGGGCAGTAGGCGGTCAGGCGGAACCGGCCGAGCGGGATGGTCGTGGGCAACCGGGCTCCGCACCGGCAGACGTGCCGCACCGCGCCCAGCGCGTTGGGCGAAAGACGGCGGTGCGGTTCCCCGCAGGACGGGCACTCGTACACCGGTAGCGCGATCTTCTCGTAGCAGAACGGATGCGGGCAGGTCTGCAGGATCCTTCCGTAGGCCATGAAGGCCCGCTCGACTCCGGCCAGGACCAGCACGCAGGCGAGCCAGCCGGTCAGCCCGACCGCGGCGACGACCCCGTACAGCAGGGTCATCAGCACGCCGAGGAGCGCCGCCGGGACCGCGGCGAGGACGATGCCCGCGCAGACCGCAACCCACAGCGGGAAGGTGAAGAACCCCCAGATCCCGCCGAGGAGCGTCCTCGTCACCGCGTTCAGAGCCGTTCGGCCGGTCGCCGCGAGCTTCGGCGCGACGCCCCGTGAGATCGCCCACCAGTCCCGCCACACCTGCCCGAGAAGGTAGTGCCGGTAGGCCGGATCGCGCGCCGGGGCGTGGCCGGCGCGGGCCGAGGGCGGCGGCGGTACCGGGGACGGCCCCTTGGCCTGGGGCGGCACGAGGGCACGCCAGGCGTGGAGGTAGGAGTGCCCGAGCGCGGCTGCCGACGCCGCGACGAGCGTCACCGGGAACACGACAGGGAAGACGTAGACGAACCCCGCCCACATGGCGGCCGCCCACGTGAGAGCCAGCAGGATGACGGCGACGACCTGCATGCCTCAGCCCCCGCGCCGGTGGCGCCGGCCCTGTGCGGCGAGCTCCTTGAGCCCGGCTCGCAGGTCGCGGTCCTCGCGTAGATGGGCGTCGAGCTGTGCGTAGGTCAGCCGCCGGGCGGCGAGGCGGGCCGCCCACTCCGTCAGGCCGGGGGCCGGCACCCCCAGCCGGTCCAGCCGGATCGCGACCTCGACGAGTTCGTTGCGCGCGGCCCTGCTCGGGCCGGCGGCGCACCACAGGGCCACCAGGCGCTCGCGGAGGGGTTCGCGCGCCGCGGCCAGCATCGCCGCGCGGTCCACGGGGTCGCGCAGCGCCAGGCGGTCCGCCGCGCAGATGAGGGCAGCCTCGATCAGGGACCCGGAGGCCTCGGCAGCCGCGGCGCCGATCTCCTCCAGGCTCCGCAGGACCTCCGCCGGCTCACCGGCCGCCGCCGCCGACGCGCAGGCTCGCACGACGGCGGCGTCCGCCGCCGCCTGGCCGTCGCCGGGGAGTACTTCGCCGGCCCGCACGGCCAGGGCAACTGTCTCCGGTGCCGCGAGGTCGCCCCCGGCCGTGATCAGCCGGGCGAAGGTGCGAGAGGGCAGGGCGTGGAGGTACGGATAGCGGGTCAGCGCGTGACCCAGGGCGTCGAGCAGCATGCGGCACTCGAGGGCCGTGGGAACCTCGGCCCACACCTGGCCGAGCACCTCCTCGGTCTGGCCGGCTGGAGCCCCCAGGCCGATCAGCAGGCGGGTGACCTCGACCCGCCGGGCCGGATGGCGCCGGCCGGCCGAGCGAAGGACGTGCAGCGCGACGGCCCGCGAGGGACCGGAGCGCTGCGCCGGCTCGGCCGCGCGCGGGTACAGGGCGGGCAGGCGGGCGTAGAGGAGGTCGCAGGCCGCGTCGGTCAGCACCGCCGTGCGGGTCGGGCGGTCGGCCGCCTCGAGTCCCGCGACCGCGCCGGACAGCAGGGTCTCGCGGAGCCCGCCCGGCGCCGCGCCGGCCGCCGCGGTGAGGTC
>JAOPYH010000215.1 GCA_025964715.1 Streptosporangiaceae bacterium
GCGATGGACGACGACGAGTTCGACCAGATGATCGACCGCTGGCGGGATTCGCACCGCGGCGTCGGCCGGGCGCACCGGGTGGCCGTGCTGGAGGGCGGGGCCACGTGGGTGCCGAACGGGTCGGCGCAAAAAGATATGGACTTCGTCAACCTGCGGGGCGACAGCCGGGATGCGATCCGTGAGGCCCTCGGCATGCACAAGGTCATGACCGGGGTGACAGACGATGTCAACCGGGCGAACGCGCAGACCGGCGAGGAAGTGTTCGCCAACTGGAAGATCGTCCCGCGGCTGGACAGGTGGAAGGACGTGCTGAACTTCCAGTTCCTGCCCCTGTTCGGCTCGACCGGCACCGACGTGGAGTTCGACTACATCTACCCGCTGCCTGCGAACCGTGAGCAGGACAACGCGGAGCTGACCGCGAAGACGGCGGCGGCTGAGGCGCTGGTGAACGCCGGGTATGACCCGCATTCGGTGCTTGAGGTCGTGGGCCTGCCGGACATGGAAGTCGCGGAGACGGCAGTGCAGGCGCCTGGCCTGCCGCCGGGGTGGGTGCCTGAGGCCCCGGCCGCCCCTGCGGCTCCTGGTGCCGCCCCGGCACAGGACGGCCAGGAGCTGGCCGCGCGGCTCCGCAAGATGCTGTCCAACGGCCACGTGCCGGTGAGCACCAGATGAACGCCTGCGAGCAGCCGACGCGGAAGTTCCCTGAAGGCCGCACCGGAACGAATGCCGGTTACTACGCGCATCAGGGCGCCAGTGAGGTGCCCTGTGGTGACTGCCGCGCCGCCAACCTCAAGGACCAGCGTGATCGCAAGCTGAATAATCCTGAACAGCGGCGCGCTCACAATCTGGCCAGAAAAGAGAAGCGGCGCGAAAAGCGCGGCTGGCGTGAGCGGCCTGACGCCCACCCCGGGATGGCATGTGAGCGGCCCAGTCAGAAGCACCCGGACGTCGTCCGTACCGGCACGCCAGCAGGTTATGGCGCGCACCTGGCTGCAGGTGAGCCTGCATGCCAGCCATGCAAGGCGGCCCATTTGGCCAAGGGTCGCGCTAACTGGGAAGCCGCCGTGGCCGCCGCCGTCGCCACCCGTACGCCGGGCCAAGCCGCTGCCTGCGTGATCCCCACGCGGACGTACCCGGGCGGGCGTACCGGAACAAATGCCGGTTATCTCGCGCACATGCGCGCCGCCGAGCCTGTGTGCGATGCATGCGTCGAGGCAAATCGCGAGCTTCAAAAGCACTACTACGTGACCGGCGGATGGCAGGGAACGGACAACTCCCGCACCCAGTACCTTCGCCACAGGCTGCCCCAGGCGGATTACGAAGCGTGGCTGGCCGAGCAGGGCGGCGGCTGCGCCGTCTGCGGAACCACCGACCCCGGTGGCGCCTCCGGTGACCGCTTCCACGTCGATCACGATCACGACTGCTGCCCAGGACACAAATCCTGCCCGTCATGCCGTCGCGGGCTGCTCTGCGCCAAGTGCAACGTAGGGCTCGGGTCCTTCAGGGACGACCCCGACCGGCTGATGGCCGCCGCCGCATACCTGCTGACTCGCAAGAACGTGCTGGAGGTCGCTAATGCCTGACGAGAAGCCCTTCCGCACGACGCGGATGATCGCCAATCTGCGGCAGGGCAGAAACGACTGGTACCGGATTAAGGCCCAGGCCGGGCAGCCGACCGTCATCCACGTGTTCGATGAGATCGGGTACTTCGGGGTCACAGCCAAGGACTTCGTTACCGACCTAGCTGACATCAAGGGCGACCTTGATGTTCGCCTGAACACCCCCGGCGGGGAGGTGTTCGACGGGATCGCGATCTACAACGCCCTAAAGAACCATGACGGGCTCGTCCGGATCACGGTGGACTCTCTCGCTGCCTCGATCGGCTCCGTTATCGCAATGGCCGCCGACCCGGGGAATCTCATCGTCGCCAAGACGGCATCGATGATGATTCACGACGGCTTCGGAATGGGGATAGGCAACGCCTCTGACCTGCGGCAACTGGCGGATCTGCTCGACAAGACGTCGGACAACATCGCCAGCATCTACGCCGACCGCACGGGCCAGCCCGCCGCCCAGTGGCGTGAGGCGATGCTCGCGGAGACCTGGTACGTCGGCCAGGAGGCCGTAGACGCGGGCCTGGCCGACTTCGTCCAGGGTGCCGACCCGCCCGACCCGGATGACGGGTGGGACTTGTCGGTCTTCGCCCGCCGCCCCGTGCAACCGCCGCCACGCGGCCCCCAGACGGCCGCTGCGGTCCCGGAAGGGGTCCCCGTAGCGGCAAGTGCAACCGGCCACGCGGAACTGCCCGCGTGGCTACGAGACGCCTGAGGAGGCGGCTGGCATGACGATGGTGAAAATCCCCACCTCCCCGGCGGAACTTGCCGAGGTACTGAACGACGCGGAAGCGATGAAGCAGCTCTGGGCCGAGAAGGACCAGTTCGGCAACTTCATCCAGGCGTACTCGGACAACCTGCGGGCGGCCGACCGCGGCGAGATGGACGCCCAGGCCCGCGAGCAGATGCAGCTCGTCCTGGCCGAGTACCTGCGGGAGAACAAGGTCGCCGACCCGGCCCCGCCGGTGGCGTTCAACGGCCGCGGCCGCCCCCAGATCCAGGGCGTCCCGACCTCGGCCCAGCGGGCCCTGTACAGCGAGCACGCGCCCGGCATGAAGGCCGAAGGGATCTTCAGCAACTTCGCCGAGTTCTTCCAGGCAACCTGCCACCGGGCGGACAAGCTGAAGAACTCCCGCGACCTGGCGCCGAAGCTGGCGAAGCTCGCCGAGATCCAGAACTCCTTCGGCTCCGAGGTCCCGGCCGACGGCGGGTTCCTGATCCCGGAGGTCATGCGGTCCCAGCTGATGGAAGTCGCGCTGGAGACCGCCGTGGTGCGCCCGCGGGCGACGATCATCCCGATGGACACGCTGCGGGTGCCGCTGCCCACCGTGGACGACACCAGCCACGTGACCTCGGTCCTGGGTGGCCTGACGTTCTACTGGACCGAGGAGGCCGCGGCCCTCACCGAGAGCCAGGCGTCCTTCGGCCGGGTCGTGCTGGACGCGAAGAAGCTGACCGGCCTGTCCCACGTTCCGAACGAGCTGATCGCCGACGCCCCGGCGTTCATGGGCTTCATCAATGCCGCGTTCCCGAAGGGCATCGCCTACTTCGAGGACGTCGCGTTCTTCACCGGCACGGGTGCCGGGGAGCCGCTGGGCTACGT
>JAOPYH010000229.1 GCA_025964715.1 Streptosporangiaceae bacterium
GGAGACCGGCCGCGGGCCCGGGCGCACCGCCGACGGCCACCAGGTGGACCTGCTGGTCAACATCGGGTCCGCGGCGGACCTCGCCGGGGTCGACCTGGGCGGGGTCGCGGGCGTCGGACTGTTCCGGACCGAGTTCCTGTTCCTGGGCCGGACGGTGGAGCCGGACGCGGATGAGCAGATCCTGGCCTACACGGAGGTCTTCCGCGCGGCCGGCGGACGCCCTGTGGTCGTACGGACCCTCGACGCCGGCGCGGACAAGCCGCTGCCCTTCCTGGACCTGCCCGAGGAGCCGAACCCGGCGCTGGGTGTGCGCGGCCTGCGCGTCGCCCGGCTGCGTCCGGAGGTCCTCGACGCCCAGCTCGCGGCCATCGCGGAGGCGGCCGCGAGGACCGCCGCGGACGTACGGGTCATGGCGCCCATGGTCGCCACGCCGGTGGAGGCGGCCGGCTTTGTCGAACGCGCCCGAGCGCACGGCCTCGCCGAGGCCGGGGTGATGATCGAGATTCCCGCGGCCGCGCTGCGCGCCGACCGGATCCTGCGGGTGGCCGGTTTCCTCAGCATCGGCACCAACGACCTGGGGCAGTACGCCCTCGCGGCGGACCGGCAGCACGGAGACCTGCCCGACCTGCTCGATCCCTGGCAGCCCGCGCTGCTCCAGCTGATCGGGCTCTGTGCGGATGCGGGACGCGAGCACGGCAAGCCGGTCAGCGTGTGCGGCGAGGCCGCCGCCGACCCCTTGCTCGCTCCGGTCCTGGTCGGCCTCGGTGTCACCCGGCTGTCCATGGCCCCGAACAGCGTGAGCGCGGTGCGTGCCGCCCTGGCCCGCCACAGCATGGCGGACTGCCGGCGCGTCGCCGAGATCGCTCTCGACACCGACGACGCCGCCCAGGCGCGCGCCGCCGTAGGGGCCGTCCGAGCGGGATGATCACACCCGCCTGACAGTGAGGTGGCCGGGACGGCTGTGATGAGTGGGCATGTCGGGAATGCGTACGGCCGTGGGTTCAGGACAAGATGAATTGCTCCGAGGGGCCGATTCTGGTGGCGCGGGCGCGGAGCATCGCGTGACTGCCGGCTGTATAACCGAGTTCCGTCGACACGTACCGCAGGTTGGCCTTGGACCAGAGCGCATACCTGCCGGTTTGCGAGTTGCGGAACAGAGCGTAACGTTCTGCGGAGCCGATCGCGTTGGCTCGGGCGCGCAGCATCGCATGCTTGTCACCGGCGTAACCCAGTTCCGTCGAAACGTACTTGCCGTTCTGTGCGGATTGCAGCGAGTAGGAGACGGTTCTGCCATCCCACAGGATGGTGAACCGTTCCCATGGGCCGACCACGCTGGCGCGGGCACGCAGCATCGCATGCTTGTCGCCCGTGTAAGCCATCTCCGCCGAGGTGTAGCGGCCGGCGGCGGTGAAGTAGAGGGAGCGAACGCCGGCCGCGGGCGGGCCGCTGCCCAACACCACTGTCCAGTCCGTCGGTTGCGGCGGAGGAGGTGGCGCCGCGGCCAGCGCTGCCGGGGCCGAGAGGACCGATGTGCCGGCGAGCGCGCACAGGAGCGCGAAGATGAAGGAACCACGTCGCATTTGAGACCCTTTCGAGCGTATTCCGCTACGAACGTGCCATTCATGAAAAGCTTTTCCCGGCCAATGTGCCAGTAGATTTACTTCGGCTTTCCTTTCTGCATGGCAAGATACCCCGCCATTTGCGGCAGCACAAAGGCCGGGCGCAACCTCTACGGTTACGCCCGGCCTCGTTTTCGAAGATCTGAAGGCTCAGCCCAGAGCCGGGGCCAGCTTGGGGTTCGGACCGTGTGCGTTGTCGCCCGGCTGACCGGCCGTGGCCATGAAGATGATCAGCACGATGACTCCGACCACGGGGACGAGGGCGATGAGCAACCACCACCCGGATCGCCCGGTGTCGTGCAGCCGGCGAACGGCGACCGCGAGCCCCGGGATCAGCACTGCGAGCCCGTAAATGCTACCGAGGAGGCTGCCCTGCTTGATCGCCATGCTGATGGCATTCAGGACCACGGTGATGATGACGTTGAAAAGAACGAACATCCAGTATTCCGTGCGGCGTGCCCGGCCGCTGAAACCGGCATAGTTCTTGAGTACCGCCAAGTACCAGTTCACTGCGTTCCTCTCATGGCCCGGATGTTGGGCCTTCCCCGCCCCGAATCGCGCGAAAGCTGAACACAAGGTACACGCTGGTCAATAGCGGCACGCCTAGTCCGCCTGGCGGGGTTGCGATTTGGCCTCATGTGGTCATATCGGCGCCCTGTATCCGCCGAAGCCCCGGTCAGCAGGGTTGCCGCCAGGTGCCAAGTGCGAGGCGCTTGCGCATGGAACTGAAGCCGAGTGCCTTCGTCTGAGCGCAGAACTTTTCCGTGGGCAGTTTGTACTCCACATGCAGCACGGCCTTGCCGGTTTTGATGAACGGGCTGAGCAGATGGCACTCGCGGAACTGCGCGCATTCCTCGCTGACGGCGAAGTCGAAGTCCTTCAGCAGGCTGGGAATCTGGCCGAGGTCGTTCTTCAGGCCCACCGACATCCCGCGCTCGTGGGCGAGTCTGGCGATGAACCGGTTGTATCGGAGCTGGTCGGCGGCGGCGAGCGGGAATCCGGTGGACGCGGTGTAGCCCTCGACCAGGTCGGGCTCGACCGCGTCGAAACCCTTGGCCTGGCACATGTTCAGCCGTTTGGCCATGACCGGGCCGAGCACGTCGAGGCGGCGGATGTCGAGCCAGCGCTCCCCGGCCCAGCCGTTCCGCTTGCCGAGCACGCCGGCTGGGAATGCCCTGTAGTCGGGTCGGAAGTCCTCCGCAGCGCCGACGTTGACATAACAGATGACCCGGCGGTTTTGACCATGCAGCGCGCGTACGACCTCGGCGCTGTTCTCGAACCCGTCGATGTCGTAGACCGGAGCGTTCACGCTCTGATCTACCGGGGTGGTGAGCTGCCACTGCCAGGGCGTGCGCGGAGCCGGTGCCCACGGCCGGCCTGCCCTGGGGCTTTTTGCCGGGGAGGGCACCGGTTCGGCCGATGGCGGGGACGCCATGCAGCCGGTCAGGCCTGCGACCGTCGCCGCGATGCTAAGTGCAGCTCTCACCGGCCACAGATTACGGCCAGCTCATCGAAATAGCCGGTCAGCTCCCCCCACGGGTTCGCGCCGTCTCCGTCCGTCACGTAGACGATGCCGGTGTTGGCCCGGCGGGCGAGCCGCAGTGTCATGTCGACCGCCTCGGGCGGCACCGCGTAGACGAGGTGGCAGAGCCGCTCCGCGGGCAGGTCCATCGTCCACGCGGGTGGCCGCACCTGCTGGTACGCCGTCCACGGCCCCTCGAAGGTGACCAGCAGGTCGGCGACGTCGGCGTATCCCGGGTCGGGATAGACCCCGTGGTTGGACACGATCAACTCGGCTTGCCGGGCCCGCAGATCCGAGCAGATCCGCCTATAGGCCGCCATCGCCT
>JAOPYH010000239.1 GCA_025964715.1 Streptosporangiaceae bacterium
GACGTCGGGCTGGACCCTGGGTGCGGCGACGGTGACCACGACGGCGATGCCCAACCCGGGCGACAACATCGTGCACCGGGTCCGCTACGACGCCGACGGTCGCGTGGTGGAGAGCCGCCAACCGGCCTCCAGCGGCGGCGACGCCGGCACCACGCTCACCTACTACTACACCGCCGGCACCGGCAGCGGCGACGCCGGCTGCGACAACCACCCCGAGTGGGCGGGGCTGGTGTGCCTGGTCACCCCGGCCGCAGCACCCAGCTCCGGGCCGACGATGCCCTCGACCCGCACCACCGGCTACAGCTACCTGCTGCAGCCCATCACGATCGCGGAGACGTCCGGGGCAACCACCCGCACGACTACGACCAGCTATCTCTCTGATGGCCGCACCGACACCACGGCGACCGCGGTGGCGGGACTGACCGGGTCCACGCCGTTGCCCGCCAGCAAGACCCTCTACGACCCGAATACCGGCGCGGCCACCACTGTGGAGAACATCGACGGCTCCGGCGCCGTCCTCGGCACACCGATCGTCACCGGCTTCGACGGCTGGGGACGCACTACGACCTACACCAACAGCCAGGGCGAGACGACCACAACGGCCTACGACGCCGCCGGTCGGGTCGCCACGGTCACCGACTCGGCGGGCCATGCCACCAGCTACGGGTACGGCCCCGACGCCAACGGCGCCGCCGAGCACCGCAACATGCCGACATCGCTGACCATCGACGGGCTCGGGACGAGCAAGGCCTACACCGGCGCCTACGACCCCGACGGCAACCTGATCACCCAGACCCTGCCCGGCGGCCTCCAGCAGGACGCGACCTACGACAATGTCGGCGAACTCACCGGCCTGGCCTACTCGCAGGTATCCACGGACACCTCGACGACCCCGGCGACGGTCACCAGCACCCCGTGGCTGGCCTGGTCGCGGGCCTACGACCCGGCCGGCCGCGTGGCGCGGGAGTGGACCCCGGACGGGGCGGCGTTCACCGACACCAACGTCGGTGCCGCCGTCTCCTACGACCGCGCCTACGGCTACGACGCGGCCGGCCGCCTGGTCACGGTCAAGGACCAGACCTCAGGAGGCACCGGCGCCGTCGTCAGTGACCCGACCACGGACACGACCGCCTGCACGACCCGCACGTACGGGTTCGACGCGAACGGGAACCGGACGTCGCTGACGACGACCCCGGCCGACCCGACGACAGGCACCTGCTCCACGGCCACCACCCCGACCCGATCGACCACCTGGGCAGCCGACACCGCCGACCGGGTGACCGCCACGACCAACCAGCTGACCAGCGCCACGGCCGGCTACAGCTACGACACCCTGGGCCGGACGCTGAGCATCCCGGCCGCGGACACCCCCACCGGCACCGGCGCGGTGACGCTCGGCTACTTCGACACCGACGCCATCCAGTGCATCGCCCAGGCAGGGGCCACCGAGACTTACGCCCTGGACCCCGGGGAGCGCCGGCTGTCCTCGATCACCACCGACAGCTCCGGTGCGACGACGAAGACCATCGTGCGGCACTACACCGACGCCGGGGACAACCCCACCTCGGTCGACACCTCCAGCGGCGGGGCCACGCACACCTCCCGGTACACCGACTCGCTGTCCGGGGATCTGGGGGCCAGCATCAACGACGACGGCAGCATCCAACTGGCCCTGGCCGACCCGCACGGCGACACCGCCACCACCATCACTCTCCCCGCGGCAGGAGCCACTGCCAGCGGCATCGACGCCTGGCAGAACTACGACGAATACGGCAACACCCTCGCCGCCACCCCCACCGACCCACTCGGCTACGGCTGGCTCGGCGCCAAACAACGCTCCACCGACACCGCCGGCACCGACCTCACCCTCATGGGTGCCCGCATCTACAACAGCACCACCGGCCGCTTCACCTCCACCGACCCCGTGTCCGGCGGCAACGACAACGCCTACAATTACCCCGACGATCCCATCAACAAGTTCGATCTCAACGGCCAATTCCACTGGGGAGCTTGGATTGATCGGGTGAACACGGTGCTTGGCGTTGCGGCAATGTTCGGATGTGCCGTCTGTGCTGGAGTTTCGGCGGCGATCTCATTGGGTCGTGGTGCGTACAAGCTCAGCCACCGAGACAAATCCGGATGGTGGGATCTAGCTGGGGCTGCCAGCTTCGGAGCGGGAAAGGCATTAGTGCGCTTCGGGCGGGCGGTTCGTGCGTCAAGGATCGCGCGCGCCCCCAAGGGGATCCGGGGGATGACCAACTACTATCGCGGGCGTCGAGCGGCAGCTGCCGCATGGCATCGAGGTTACGAAGCTCACGTCATTGCTCGGCACGCGAGAATTGACAGGGCTTATGGGATCTATACGACCGGGCAGGCGATATACGGCGAGTATCGGTCCTATCGACGGAGGCAGTGGTAATGCGCAGGTTGGTGAATGCCACCGACGCAGCACTGATCCGACTCTTCGGTAGACTGTGGCGAAGGTTAGATGTCGCGGAGGAGGTTCTGCGCGAATCACGAATTATTGAGTCACGTGCACAATCTGAACTGTTTGTGCCTGCATACATTGCAATCTCGGGAATTTTCATGATGGTGCATTTCATTCCCATCCCGGGACCCTGGGGCCTGTTGACATACCTGGGATTCGCGTATGCCTTCTCTCTCGCGACCTTCCACTTCGTAGCTGCGTACAACCGAGGGTTGCGAATCAGTCTCCTTGTGCGTGAGAGGTCTGGAACGTTCGCCACATTTACAATCCTTGGCATTTCGGTCGGAGTCTTTATTCTGTTTTCGTTTGCAGCCCCATACCCGCTCAACTACCTTTATCGATAGCTATCGCTGATAGCCTCACGATGGTGCCACGATGGTGGCCTAATGCCGCGTTCACGGTCATTCGCAGGGATCCGTGGACGGTCGCACTTCGATCTGACCTGCGGAAGGAACAGTCAGGGACCTGTGGGGATCCCTCCCAGCCGCCCTTGGCGCGGTGGGGGGGCCTTGGTTCGCGGCGGCCCCACACGGCAAGTGTGCGGGCTGGACGTCCGCGGATGTCCGCCCACGCACAAGGCTGAGGCGCCCTAAAGGCGGCTTTAGAGCTACGAGCGTCCGCCTCCAGGACTGGGGCACGCTTGCCGATAAGAACGTGTCAGCCCGCGGGGCAACGGGTCGAGAATGTGGCGGAGATAGGACGACATGTTCTACGTATTTGCGGTCACACTCGTCGTTGCGGCACTAATCGTAGGCATCATGGGAAAGTTTCCGCCCCCGTCGTTCTCGGAGCGCAAGCGGTACACGGTCGCCGTCGCCGCATTCGCCCTTGGCATGGCGTGCGTCATTTTGCTGATCAAGTTCAACTTGCGTTCTTGAACGAGATTTTCTCCGGTGGCGCAGGGCGAGCGCGGAGTTCACTCAGTGCGTCTATGCAACGGTACGGGCCATCACCGATGTCGTCCTAAAGGGCCCGCTATGAGCGACCACGAGGGCGGCTCATGGGACAGCGGAGAGCGTTGACGGCCCGATGGGCTCAGAAGTCCTCAAGAGTCACGCCAAGCGCCGCCCATCGGGCTTCACGTTCCGCCTCGGGCAGCCACTCCACCGTGTACTCGCCGCTGCGAGGCCCAGCGGAATCCCAGACGAACACGCCGTTCCAGATGTCAGCGACCGTCGTCCACGGCGGGTAGTCCTCGAAGGATGGCTCTTTCTTTCCCTCCGCCCAAACAACCAAGAACCACACCTGCTGCTGCACGGTGAGCGGTCGTCCCGGGGACCAGAACGTCGACAATCTCGTCGCCACGTGCCCGGCGGTCTCTCCATCGCGACGCAGGACCAGACATCCGCGGTCGAAGGCATCCAGCCGCTCGTCACGCTCTCGCCTCGGCACTGCGACATCGTGTCAGCACCCGGTGTTGCCGTTTCGCAGGGAGTAGCCCAGAAGGGCCTCAGAGCTACTTAGCGCGCGCGTACCGGATGCGACAGAGGTCGGCTTCGTCCCGCCTGTCGTGGTCCTCGTCCCAGATGCGCTCCGCGCACGCGGTCCAGTCGGTCCGCTCGGGCTCTGGATGAAGTCGGGTGGGATGGCCGCAGTGCGGGCACAGGATCTCGTCATGCTCGCTCGACTGCACGCCGGTGAGGCTACTGAGGACCGGCTCTAAAGGGCCGCTATGGGTGTGTGGCGGTGCCATGTCCTGAGCGTGTACAAATCCGGCTCCCCGCAACCACCGGGGCGCTGGACTGGTGCTCCGGCCGGGACCCGCCCTGAAGCGGCTTTAGGGCTACGGCTCGTGGTGGCCCGGACCCGCCTCGAAGTACGTCGTCCTGCTCTCCTCGGCGCTAACCTCCCGGCATGGGCGAACCCGGCGACGGCGACGAGTTCATTCCCCGTGCACCCGGTGGAGAGCTGCTGACGAACGGCCGCCGTCTGACCTTCCGAGAGGCCCGGAGCTGGGTAAAGCGCAGCGACGCGCTGCTTGGGCGGTGGCGCGGCCCAACGCTCGAATGGGTGCCCGACCAGCAGAGAACGGCTTTCGCTGCGGAGGCGCGGCAGTCCGAAGGGCGAGACTGCAATCTCGGAGGCGACGTCGTCCTCTATCGCCTTGCCGACCGCCGCCCGGTGGTTGTCGTCGAGGAGCCCTACCAGGGTTAGCCGGCACGTGCTGCGAAGGCGACTGACCACCCGCCCAGAAGGGCCGCTCTGGGACAAGCGCCGGGTCGGGCAATATGCTTGTATGCCTGCTCAGCCGCGTCCCGAAGACGCGCAGGCTGCGTATCCCGGCGCTGGGAACAGCGCGTTCGCCGCGCCGGCCGCCCGGGGGAAGGCATACCGGGTTGCGGCCTATGTCCAGTCCGTCACCGGCTACAGCGGGCAGCTGACGATCACACCTGGCGTGGTCCAGCTGCGCGTTCGGACTGTCTTCGGTGCGCTGTTGCGTCGTCCTTTCGGGGCCCCGCTGATGCATCCGGGACCGGACATCACCCTGGTGTATCTCCGCTGGGAGCTGCAGCCCGGGAAGCGGGCCGCGCTGCTGCTACACAAGCCGGTCAAACGGGCCTACGTGCCACTCAGTCACCGCAAGGCGACTCTGCTGGCCGCCGAGTTGCGGGCGGCCGGCTTCGAGGTCTCCGAGGTGACTGTCCGCAGCTTCTTCGCGGCGACGGGACTCCTCGAGTCCATGTGGCTGCGGCACGCCATTGCCGGCGGCCGCGGTGGGTCGCAACGGTAGACCGACACGGGTCCCTGAATGACCGTTCAGGGCGACTCAGAGGGCGGCCTCAGAGACATTGCCTAACGGTGTAGTCCCGACGGTTAACTGGAAGCCGGGCCGCGCGCCATTACGGGACCTGGCGACGACCTGTTCGCGTCATAGGCGCAACTCCATCGGCCTGTGCGCTGGGTCGATGAGCCGAAGATGCCGGCCGCTGAAGTTGCCGACATCTCGAACCTTCCGAATCAGAGGGCAAGGATGCGCTAGCGGCTTACTGCACCCGGGTCTCGCAGTTGAGGAACGTGTCGTTGCCAGCGCCGCCGTGGCAGACGTCATTGGAGCCGGGGCCGCCATCGAGGACGTCGTCGCCCTCGTTGCCGTAGAGCTGG
Organism: Streptosporangiaceae bacterium; assembly: GCA_025964715.1. GTDB lineage: Bacteria > Actinomycetota > Actinomycetes > Streptosporangiales > Streptosporangiaceae > Actinomadura_C. The sequence continues at coordinate 5,591 of JAOPYH010000239.1, forward strand.
TCGTTGTCGGATTCGCCGTAGAGGTAGTCGCGGTTGAGGCCGCCGAAGAGGCTGTCCGCGCCAGATTGACCATGGAGCCGGTCGACCCCGGCGCCGCCGAAGAGGCTGTCCGCGCCAGATTGGCCCCGCAACTTGTCGTTCCCGGCGCCGCCGCAGACCCGGTCGTTGCCGTTGCGGGCGTCGACCGTGTCGTTGCCTCCCAGGGCGTCGATCACGTCCTTTCCGGTGGTGCCCAGGATGTAGTCGTCGCCGGAGCCGCCTTTAAAGGTGGGGTTGGAGCATTGTGGGTCCGGGACCTGGGCCTGGGCCTGGGCCTGGACGGAGGGGGCAGTGAGGAAAGCCGCGAGAAGTACTGAAACCGCGGAGAACACCACCGGAAAATGCCGGCGCAGGTGGAAGGGCGTCATGACAGGCCATCCCTGAGAGGATCGATTTGCTGTGTCCCGCCCGTGGCTAGGCGTCCTCACTGTGCGCCGGCTGCGTCACGGCCCCGTCACCCTTCCGTCACCTACCGATCGGGTATGCCATCGTTGAGGACGACGAGCCGCCTGCCCGCATCCACGGAACCGCGGCAACAGGCAGGCGGCCAGCAGTGAGCTCGCCGCCGTGGTCACCGGTGGGGTCCAGCGCAGGCTGCGGGTCAGCGCTGCACCGACTGGACGCCCTGTGCCATGAACCCTCCATCGGCTACCGCATCAGGAGACCCGCCTTGGCATGGCGGGGGTCGAACTGGCTGTACATCGCCTTGAGGGGAGCCTGGTGCTGGAGTCGAACCTGATCTCGACGAGCCCCGCTCGACAGCGCGTGGCCACCCAGCAACGATGTGAGCGGCCACGGGCGTGCACCCCCGGGAGGGGTGTCCCATAGTGGGCCGCTCACGGCGACACCCGGCAAGCCGCTCGGAAGGCGGCTTCAGGGCCACTCGCTGGACGGGACACTCATGTCCGACTGGCACGCTCTTGATCAAGGTCAGTGTCGAAGACCTCACGGGCGATGGCCCTGGAGTCGTGGTCGTCCAGCCATCGGACTGCATACAGCAGGTCCCTGGCGAC
>JAOPYH010000256.1 GCA_025964715.1 Streptosporangiaceae bacterium
CGTGCCCAGCGCCAGGCACGCGTCGAGGAACGGCCGGTTGAAGGCCGGGTCGAGCAACACCCGGTCCGCGGACCACCCGTCGTGGACGGCGGCGAACGCCTTGATCACGACCTCGCGTAAGGTCAGCCCCCTCTCCGGGCTGGTTATGGGCATCTTGAAGGCGCCGGCCCAGAGGGTTTGATCCTCGAACATGCCCCGTGTCGGCGAAGGCGGTGTGCATGGCATGGGATGCCCTGTCGCCTCCGGGGGCGGCCCGCCGACGGCCTGTGGCCGGTTCAACCTCGCCAGGAGCTTTGAAGGGTCGCGCAGCTCGGCCGGTACGGCAACGCGTGGCGTGCGCCGGGCGCATGGCGCGACCAATCCTGCGGCGCATAGCGCCTCAAACACCTCCGCCTCGGCGGTGCGTTCCAAGCCCAGGCTGTCGTCGAAGCCAGTCCTCATGGCGTCCTCCATGTTCTCTCCGTCCTACGCGACTCCCGCCGTCCTACGCGGCCCCGTCAAACACCCCGACAACTGCTTCATGGCGCGGCCGCGGATCTGCCGGTAATAGTCGGTTGTGATCTGGAACTTCTCACAGACGGCGATGATGACGTCCGGCGGCACGCGGAACGGCCTGGCCTTCGTCCGGTCGTACCAGTCCAGCGAGACCAGGACGATGTGGCGGTCCCGCTCGATGAGCGCCGCCAAAGCGCTACACGCGAGCTTGCGACGCGCCTCGGTCGCCGCCGAGAGGTTTTCCCCGTCCTCCTTTTCCGAGGCGTGAACCGAAAGCGTCCTCTCCTCCTCGCCCCTGCGGTCGTACCACTCTTGGGAACGGGTTTCCCGCTCGCGTATCTGGGCCTCCCTGATGTCTAGGAAGAGCCTCGTCGCGATCTGGGCCAGCCACCGCATCGTCAGATTCCGCTCCCGCAAGGGTCCAATCCCCTCGTTGGGCACATAAGTGTTCGCCCGCTCGAAGGCGCGGACAAACGTGTCCTGCAGGAGGTCCTGGGCCCCGCCGGCGCCGCCCAGGGCGGGGGCGAAGCGGCGGCAGCGGCGATACACGGCGTCCAAATGACGCTGGTACATTTCGCCGAAGGCGGCCTGCGCCGGCCCCGGTTTGTTCGCGGACGCGGCCATCAGACGGAATAGCGTTGCGTCGGACGCCCCGTCCAGTTCCCGCACGACGTTGCCCATCGGCTCGTCCTCCCTCTTTCCCCAAATTACCGCCCATTGAGGTGTTCACTCTTTATGTACGCCCGAGCGCGACAGAAAAAAAGCCCTGGCGCCAAGAGACAATTCGGAGTCGCGCTCGGCCGTATAGAGAGTGAAGGCGCGACGGACCCCCGCACGCGTGACCGTTTTCTCGCTCAAAGGGCGAACGGCCCTGTTGAAAGGAACCACCCCCATGGCCAAGCAGTTCGACCCCCGCAAAGTTCTCAAGCACATCTCCAACGACTTGCTGCGCCGGCTCTTCGCCGCCCGGGACGAGCTGGCGGACGTTCCCTGGGCGACGCTGTCCGAGACGGACGCGCAGCCCATCTTCGACGCCTGGCAGCTTCTGCCCGAGCTAAAGCGCCGTGAGGTGCAGGTGATCCTGCAGGACGTCAATGAGCTGGCCGACGACCGCGGCCTGGCCGTCGTAGCGGAGGAGATCGGCTGGCGTTGCCCCGAGCGGATGGCGGAGTTCGAGGCCGTCGCCAGCCGCATCGACAAGGCCATGTGGGCCTACTTGACCATCCCCGCGGCGTTCGAGGAAGCGGCGCGGTTCGCGCGGGCCGACTGGCTGGCGTCCGGCCGCTACTGGCACAAACGCAACGGGCTGCCCAAGACGCCCCTGGAGGTGACCAACGAGATGAAGCGGGCGCTCTCGGGCGCGTTGACGGGCTTTTACCGCGAGGCGCAGGGCCGCGGCCATTGGTGCCACGTCGAGCATTACCGGCGGGCCAACGGCAATGAGTACTTCTTCGCGTACCTCGACGACTACCCCGACGCCCGGCTGGTCTTCGACGACGGCGGCGCCATGCGCAGGCAGCGGGAACGCGGCGCGTTCGACAACGTGTTCGTCTACTGCCCCGAAGACGGCACGCTCGAAACCTTCGTCCGCGGCGCCAAGTCGGTCCGCGAGCCCCTCGAGTCGCTGTTCTGCCAGGCGACCTTGGGCGTGGAGGTGGGCCCGGCCGCGCCGGGCCAGGCGGCCTACCGGCTCGAAGGGCTCAAGGACCCGCTCTTCGCGTTCCCCACCGACCCGGCGGACGGGGTGGCCGAGGTCCGCGTGCGGCGGCTTCGATGGGAGGTGGTCTCTTCCCCGGGCCGCCGCGTGACGCTGGAGGCCGGCCCCAGGGACCAGCGCGACGCGATCCGCCAGATGTTCCGCGACTACCTGAACGCCGAAAACCTGCCGGCCTCGGCGCTGCGGGTCGTCCAGACGACTTTCATGTTGACGTTCCACGCCGACGGCGGCGCCAAGCCGCGCACGTTGACCTTCGACGTCAGCCACCCCAACTCCTGCGACTTAAAGAGTAAATCCGAAGACCTGCGCGCGGTCGGCGAACGGTGCCTCAAGCTCTGGGGGGTGAGCCGTGGATGAGGCATTGGACCCGCTGGACCGGTTCTGGACGTGCTACGACACGCTCTGGCCACTCGTGGGCGCGCAGGAGGCGGCCTGGTGGCCGGAGGGCGCCTTGGACGCCCTGATCGCGCTCAAGCTGCTCGTCCCGACTACTCCCGCGTCCCAGCTGGCGTGCCCGGCATGCGCCGACCGGCACGTGGAGGAGGTCCAGGCCGTGCGGCGACCCGATGGCGTGATGCGATACTACCTGCCTTGTCCCCAGAATGTGCGGGTGGAAATGGACGCACAGTTGCTGCGGCAGTGGTCACCGGATTTCCAGCGGCTGGCGCGTCGTGTGAAGGAACTGCTCAACATTGACGGCCGCGTGCGGGAACATGTGCCCGAGCGACTCTGGCGGCTGGGAGCGACGAGCTGGAACCGCCGTCCACGCGAGGCATATCTGGCCCGTGGCCTCTGCTGGCCCGACGGCCAAACCATCTTGTCTCGCGTGCCCGCCGGAAACCGGCCCATCGTATTCGTCGGCTTGTGGCGCCCGGCCCGGCTGCTTGCCGAAGCCGCGGCACCCGTGGTGGTCATTCCCCTTGCGGCGATCATGAGCGCCACGCACGGAAACCTTTCGCTCGACCTGTCGCTGTTGGCCAACTGGACCGCGGGTGCCGACGAAGCCGCCGACCGTGCCGGCGCTTTAGCTGACCACGACCTCAAACAGCGGGTGCAGGTCTACGCCGAGCAGCGTATCGACGACGGTGGCACGATGAACCTGATCACCGCCTTGTCCAAGCAAGGAATGTCTGCCCGGGAGGCCGAGCAGGAGATGAAAAAACGGGGCCATCCGATTGACCATGCCACGATTGCGCGCAAGCGCAAGAGCATCGTCAAAGCGCTTCCGCCCCCATCCAGCGGATCGATTCTTAGAAGCGCCTCGTCGCAGCCCCGCGACAAGCATGGGCGACCGATCCCCGACGCCCAACCGAAGAAGGAATGAAGACTTAGGAGCCGCCCGGCGGCTCTTTCTTATTTTCCAAGACGCGACACCGCAGGGGCTCTCCGGCGGCCAATAGAGGCCATAACCCGGCAGTCACGAGTCGCGTCTGTATTGAACTCTGTGGCAAGTGTCGCAGCACAGAACCCCGCGCATCTCGCGTTGAACTGATCCGGGTAGTCCCCCTCGGGCCGCCGAGGCCCCATGGGTCCCGGACCCGCCCGTGACGCGGTTCTCACCGCGTATGCCAAGTCCCTCATCGCGTTCAAAGCCAAACAACTGTGCCGCAAGCCGGGCTTCAGCCGCTCCGACGAGGAAGACTTCGTTCAGGACCTGACGCTGGCGCTGCTGGAAAAGCGCGGCCGGTACGACCCCTCCCGCGGCGCGTCGCCAGACACGTTCGCCAACCGCGTGGTCATCTCGAAGGTGAAAATGATCCTGCGGGACCGGCGGCGCACCAAGCGCGCCGCCGGCTTCACGGCCGCGTCCCTCGACTGCGACACGACTGCCGGAGCCGACGGCCCTGCCCCCCTTTCGCAACTGATGACCGGCGATGACCGGGCACGGCGCGGCACGAGCGGCCCGCCCGACCCACTGGCGTCCCTGGAGCGGCGGGAGGCGCTGGAAGCAGCGCTGGCGTCGCTCCCGCCCGACCTGGCCGCCGTGGCCGAGCGCTTACGCGGCCGCTCGGCCAACGCAGCGGCGGTTGAACTGGGCATCTCGCGGCGGCGGACTGACGCCG
>JAOPYH010000277.1 GCA_025964715.1 Streptosporangiaceae bacterium
CACCTGCCCGACCCACGGAACCCCGCTGTACAACGGCCCGATCCGCTACCGGTGCGACTTCGGGAAGCACAGCGTGGCCGCTGCGGATGTGTCCCACGAGTTCACCCCCCGCCCCGTCGAGACCGCCCCGGTCCCGGCCGGCGCAACGTCGGGAGGTGGCCGGCGATGACGCTCATCCTCGCCGCGGTTCTCCCCGCCAAGAGCACAGGCGGTTCTGCAACCCGCACCGGAATCGTCTGGGTGTGCAGGCACTGCGGCTCCCCGAACCTCTCAACCTCCCGTGTCTGCCGGAACAGGTGCTGACCGTCGGCGCCGAGTTCCCCGCCTGACCCCCACCCCCGCGAACGCTTTCTCCGAGGAGACCCGCAACCATGACCGTCCCGCTGCTGCTGCCGCCGCCGATCGCGCCATCCGCGCGGGAACTCGCCTGGCAGGACCGTGCGCTGTGTGCGGAGACCGACCCCGAGGCCTTCTTCCCCCTCAAGGGCGGCTCGATCCGCGCCGCAAAGAAGGTGTGCCTCCGCTGCGACGTCCGCGCTGAGTGTCTCCAGCGGGCCCTGGTCCAGGACGAGCGGTACGGCGTTTGGGGCGGGAAGTCCGAGGGGGAGCGCCGGAAGCTCCGCAAGGAGATGGGCCTTCCCGAGGCGGTGGCCGTCTGATGGACGCCACCGAGACGAACTCCCCCGAACGGCCGTGGGCGACCGGCGTGCTCGTCATGTCTGGCGCCATCTCTCTGTCGTTCAACGTCGTCCACTCCCTCCACACCTCCCTCGCTCCGCCGCTGGCACTGCTGTACGGCGGCGGCCCCGTGATGCTCGCAGCGATGCAGTCCCACGTGGTCGCCATCCAGGCAGCCCGCGGGGAGCTGGTCGGCGGGTGGCGGAAGGCATTCACCTTCGGCCTCGTGATCGGCGCGCTGGCGCTGTCGTTCCTCGGGATCTACGACCTTCTCAACCACATGGTCACTGACCCGATCAAGGCGACCAAGGGCTGGAATGAGCCGGCGATCCTCACGCCTATCGTCGTTGACCTGATGGCGATCGCTGCTCTGCACGAGTTGCTGCGGCCAGCGAAGTCCGCAGTCGTTGACACCGTCCGGGCGGTCACTCCGGTGGTCGCCCCGGTCGCTGACCCGACCCGGTTGATGACCAACCTGACCGCTCTGGCGACCACCCCGGCGACCGCTCGACAGGCGGTCGTCACTGACGGGCTGGGTGGTCTTTCGACCACCGGTCGACCACCGGTCGTAGCGAACGGTGTGAGCGGTCTTCCGAAGGCCGGTCACTCCGGTCGATCGGTCACGGCCACTCCGCCAACGACCGCGAACGACCACCGGTCGACGAGCACGCAACGACCGGTCACGACCACCTCCAACGACCACCACAGCGACCGGTCTTCGACCACCGAAACGACCGCCCCCTCGACCACCCCGAAGACCACCGCAACGACCGGTCGGAAGAACAGTGGTCGACCGGGCAACGACAAGAAGACCAGCAGGCCAACGGCCGAAGAGAACGCCGAAGCGGTCACCCGCTACCTCAAGAGCGTGGCCGCCGGAGACCCACTGTCCGACCGCGATCTGGCCAACCTGTACGGCCGGTCGAAGGGGTGGGGTCGCGCCCGCAAGATCGAGGCCGGCCCCCAGCTGGTCGGGCGCCCGAAACGACCGGTCGACCACGAGCCGAACGACCACCGCAACGACCGGTCGGAAGGCAACGACCACCCCGCGGGCGACCGCCCAAATGACCACCTCGGTGAGGCTAAGGAGGCCCTCGGATGACCACTGCCCGACTCACATCAAAGACCGGTCTCACCGGCGCGACGATGTGGTTTTGCATCGGCACTCTCACGACCCTCGTCGTGCTGTGGGCACTTGGTTGGTCGCTTCGGCCCCTGTACGCCGCGGGAGTCGTCATGGCAACCGTCGTCGGCCTGGTCGCGATCAGCCGGAAGGCCGGTGGCCACTGATGCCGCAGCCGGCGAAGCCTCGCAAAGTGTCCCGCCGCTCGTACTGGAAGCAGAGGGTCAACGCCTCTCCGACCGCCTCGGCTCGGCTTGGTGCTGCTTGTGACTACCTGCGAGCTGAGGCGGCCCGCTACCCCGACCAGGAATACGCCCAGAAGCTCCTCAACGAGGAGGCCGACCGGCTGATGGAAGTCGCACGAAAGCTCGGAAGGAAGAACTGGTGAGCGTCACTTTCCGTAAGGACGGGACCGGCAACGGCAATGAACCGGCAACCGGCGCGGATGCGGCGGGGGATGACCCTCAGCTTGCGCGTGCGCGCGATGGCCAGAGTACACCATCCCCGCTGACCTTGCCGGATACGGAGCGTGTCCGCGAGCGGGTCGAGGAGGTCCTCGAATCGTTCCGCGTCACCCTCGATCGGGTGTGGTCCGGGGAGATCTGGGACTCCCAGCCGCCATCCCCGCGGGAGCTCATCGACCGCGGCAAGGACGGCCCGTGGGCCAACAGCGAGGTCGGTGCGCTCCGGTTCCTCGCCTGGGCCGGCCGCTGGTTCGCCGTCGTCTGGTCCGTCCTCTGGTACTCGGGCGCCATCACCGGCCAGCGCTACGGCCGGGCCGTCACCGTCATCAGCACCATCGCCCTGTTCCTGTACCTCGCCTGAAAGGACCGTCATGCTCACCGGATTGATCGGCACTGGAGGTGCCATCCTCCTGGCAGGCATCGCCCTGCTGATCGCAAAGTTCCGCCACCATCTCCCCGGCGGCCACTCGGACGAGATCGCCCTGACCGTCTCCATTGGGCTCATGGCTCTCGCGGGGGCCCTGGCCACCTACATCGGTATCGGCCGATTCGCCGTGAGCGTGATCCGCGGCGTCCGTGGTTTCATCGGCCCTGCCGGGCCCGAGGTCCTCACCCTGGTGGGGTGCTTCACCCTGCTCGTAGTGATCGTGGCGATCTGCAGGCGGGCGAGTGAAAAGGTGATGTGGATTGCCTTCTCGCTCCCGCTTCTCAGCGCCGCCATCAACCGCGGCATCTTCCTTGACCTGAACAACGCCCTGATCCCGCTGGCTCAGCAGACCCAGGCGATGATCGCCGCGAAGCTGGGGGCCTGACCGTGGGCTTCCTGATCATCGCGATCGCGGCGACGTACGCGATCAAGTACGCGCTGGACAAGGGCAAAGCAGAGTACGGCTACACGCGGGACAAGAGGGCGGACGAGTTCGCCCGCGCCAACCCGGACTGGAGCCCCGGCCGTGTCCGCCGGCACGCGAAGCGTGCGGCCCGCGGCTACTGGTGGGACCAGATCCGCAACGGCTTCCCCGAAGCCAGGAGCGCCTACCGGGAGAACCGGGACCTGGCCGAAGCCACCCGCGTGGAGGCCGAGACCGCCGGGATGCGGCGCCGCGCTGAGGTCCGCGCCCGGATCCGCAAGGCGCTCGAGGAAGCCGACCGGATCCGCACGGAGGAGCGCGACCGCTTCTACGGCGACGACGAGCCGCTGCCGGACGGGCCCAAGGCTGGCGAGGCTCCGAAGCCCGCCAGCCCCGCCTCGGAGCCGGAGCCCACCCCGGAGAAGCCCGAGGCCGCAGCCGACGGAGACAAGCCCGTCGACGAGACCACGCCCAAGCCGACCCCCGTGGAGGAGAAGCCCGAAGACCTTCCGCAGGACACCGACGCCGATACCGACGGCGCCGAGGTCTTCCCCTTCAAACGGCCCGCACCTGAGCGGGACGACGAACCGACGACAGGAGACACACCAGAGATGACGGACACCAACCCCTACCAGCAGGCCCAGACCACCGTGTCGGGTGAGGTTCACGGCGGCTACGAGCAGATCCTCGCCGGCTACAACGCCGACGTTGAGCGCCTCGAAGGCAACGACGCAATCTACGAGCAGCAGATCGCCGCGCAGGAGCAGCTCATCCAGAACCTGCAGGACGCCGACGCCGGCTACGAGCAGCGGATGTCCGGGCTCCGGTCGATGAACGCCGATGACAACACCGTCGCCAATGACGCCTACACCCGCGAAGCCAACGAGAACGGGCTCAACGCCGCGAACGTCACCCTCGAGAGCATCGCCAGCCAGCGGGAGGCCAACCGGATTCAGCTTTCGGCTGCGACCGCGGCCCGCGACAACTGGCAGGAGCGCCACGGCGCCGTGTACGACGCCAAGACCTCGACCGGTGCCGCTGGCGACGAAGCCCTGTACCGCTGACCTACCCGACCCGACCCGCGGGGGCCCAGGCCCGAATGTCTGGGCCCCCGCACCACCGCAAGCCCTTGAGGGGGGACCGTGACACGCCGCCGACGCCAGCAGGCCGTTGCCGAGCAGATGCGGGCTGCGCGCCGTGACTCGCCGCCGCCCCCCGCAGACAACCCCGGCGAAGACACCCAGGTGATGCCGAGGCCGACCGTCCGCGAACGCATCGGCACGGCCGTCAGCTACATCCCCGACAGCAACCAGCGGGCCCGGCTCCTCCCGCCCCTCACCGTTGCGGCCATCGCCGCCGACGGCATGGCCCTGAACGGCAGCCCCTGGACAGCCGCAGGAGTCGCAGCCACCACCGCCGCTGGTATCGCCGCGTTGAAGTGCCGCCGCATCACCGGCCGCGCCGGCTGGGGATACGGCGCCACAGCAGCCGGATACGCCGCCGCCTGGGCCGCGGCCATCGCCGCGCACGGGGGAGTGTCGTGGGCCGGCCCTACCGACGCCTACCTCCTCGGCGGTGCGGCGCTCCTAGCCATCCCGCACGCCTACAAGCGCCGCTGGCGGTACGACCCTGTCGGAGACGTCCCTGTCGAGCTCCCTCGCTTCGAAGAGGTCACCGAGTTCCAGGCCGTCTGGCAGGACTACATCGTCGACAACGGCACCGTCCTGTCCGCCGCGCGCCTCTCGCCGGAGTGGGAGGTCCCCGGCGGGCACCAGGCCGAGGTGATCGTCCCTCGGGGGCTTAAGTCCACAGAGGACGTCATCGCCGCAGCCAAAACCATCCGGTCGGCCTACGACAAATCACCGACCCAGGTGATCGTGGAGCCGACCGTAGACGGCCGCGCCACCCGAGCGCTCCTCACCGTCCTCAAGCGGGACGTGCTGGCGGACAGCCGGGTCTGGACCGGCCCCACCCTGGACCCCGAGACCGGGCTGGCCGTCATCGGCGCCTACCCCGACGGCGCGAAGACCCACATGCAGTTCTTCGCCCGTGGGTCCGGTGTCATCGACACGTTCGTGGCCGGCACGAAGGGCTCTGGCAAGTCCCGTTTCCTCGACGACATCGCCGCCAACGTGCACCTCACCCCCCTAGGTGTGCTGTGGGTCAGCGACCCGCAGGAAGGTCAGTCCCTCTCGGACTGGATCGATGCCGCCGCCCGGTACGCCATCGGCGGTGAGGAGATCGGCTTCGACAAGTGCATGGCGATGCTCCGTGCGCTCCGCCGCATCGTGTACCGGCGTTCCGCGTTCTTCGCCCGCGAGTTCGAGTGGGTCGACAAGAAGGGCCGCGAACGCAAGGGCGGCAAGACCTTCTTCGACCCGACCCCAGAGATCCCGTTCCTGTACGCGCTTCTGGACGAGGCGCACCTGCTGGTGCAGCACTCCGAGCACGGCAAGGAAGCGCTGAAGCTCCTCGGTGACATCGCGAAGCTCAGCCGGAAGACTGGTGTGGGCCTGACCTACGTCGCCCACACGCCGTCGCTTGATGAGATGGGCGGGCACAAGGCCGGACCGCTCCGGGCGATGCTCCGCGAAGGAAACGTGGTCGCGTTCCGCACGGGCGAGTCGGTGGCGCATCACATGCTCGGCCTCAAGTCGGACCCGTCGAAGCTGTCCCCGTACTTCGCCGACGGCCGCAAGAGCCAGGGCCTCGCGCTGATCAAGGGCCCCGACGGGCGGGACGCCCCGTTCCGTTCCGAGTACGTCGAAGACCCCTACGGCATCGCTCAGATGCCCGCTGCCGGTCAGCTCGACGCTATGTCTCTCGAGGCTGCGGACGCCCCCGACAACCCAGGGCGTGCGCCGAAGACCTTCGTCGTCCCCGGCATCGCCAAGGCCGCGGTCCCGATGATCCCGACAGGCGCCGAACAGCAGAGCTGGGCCGAGCGGATCCTGCCCGTCCTCGCCGACGGCGAAGAGCACACGTTCAAGACGATCTGGACGGCGTTCCCCGACGGCACCTCCGACCGGAGTATCCGCTACGGGCTCAAGGCACTCATCAAGGACGGTCTCGTCCACACCGACGGCGACAAGAAGCCGTACCGGATTACTCACGCCGGCCGCGCCCGGCTCGAGCAGAAAGTGGCGGTGGCGTGATGTCCGGCAACGACGCTCTCCTGGCCTGCCACCAAGTCACCATCGTCGACCCCGTATGGGGCCGCAACACCGTCCTGTGGCCCCTACTGGGGCACTTCGGCCGCGCCAACCGCGTGGCCTGACCCGACTGCAACCCCCGCAGCAGGAAGGATCCCCGATGCCCCTCATCGCCTACTCCACGTCCACCACCGACTCCGTTCGAGGGTGGGAGAACCTCGACAACGACGTCATCCACACCTTCGACACCGCGGCCTCCCGCACGTTCCACGATGTGAACCGCACCCTCCCGCACCACCGTCTGCCCACCAGTGTGGTCACCGGCTCCCTGAAAGTCCTCGAAGGGCTCGGCTACCTCAAGCGCGACGAGGACGGCAGCGACGACATGACCGGACGCTGGCACCTCACGTCCGCCGGCCGGATCCACCTGGACGAGCTGAACACCAGGCGGGCAGCCGCATGAGCGAGACCAGAGGGGTCTGGTACGGGCCGTACACCGACACCGACCTGCCCGGGAAGCGAAAACGCTGGGTCGTCGACTGCAGGACCTGCCCCCACATGGCCTACGACATCGACGGCCGCTGGGCCGCGAGGAAGGCCGCTAGGGACCACGCGGATACCCACCCGGGCGCCACCGTCAACAAAGGCCGCTGACCTCACCTCCAAGCCACCGCACCAACCCGACAGGGGCGGCAAGAGCCCGCCCCGGCCCTCACAGGAAGGCACAACCGTGCGAGTTGAAATCGACCACTACGACCGCGACGGCCAACTCCAGCAGACCCTCTACGCCGACATGCCCCGCGAAGAGTTCGACCGCATCGTCGGCGTCGCAGAGGACCGCGACCAGGCCGACAGGATCCTGTACATCTCGTCGCGGGTGAAGAAGGACGGGCCGACGAAGGACTGGATGTTCTGCGCGGGCGACATCAAGCTGCGGCAGGTACAGCGATGAGCGACCTGTGTAACCACAGTTCCGTCGGTGTCGTCGCTGAACGCGACGGGAAGTTCCTGCTGTTCGACCGGCAGAAGTTCCCCAAGTGCAAGGCGCCGTGCGCCGGCCACGTTGACCTGGAGGACGGGCTCAACGGCGTCCCCACCGGAGCCGACTCGGAGGAGCCCGCGTTCAGGGCCGCCGGCGTCCGGGAGCTCGAGGAGGAGACCGGCCTGCGCGTCCACGCCAGGGACATGAAGCACGCGCTGAAGTACGTCGCCAAGACCAAATGCCGCCGCCAGTCCATCGACGGTGACGAGGGCTGGCACCTGTGGCGCGTCTACCGAGTACAGATCGACGGCTGGCAGCAGGAGCGAGGCAAGGCAGACGAGTCCGCGAACCTGGCCTGGTTCACGCCCGACGAGATCCGCAAGCTCACGAACCTCGAGCCGGTGTGGGGCGACATGCTCCGGCGGATGAAGGTCATCTGAGATGCCCGCGGACAACGCACCAACCGACGCCGCCGAGAACGTTCCGGGTGCCCGGCCAGACTGCTTCTGCCAGGGACGCGGCGGTGGGACCTACAGCGACTGGCGCGACGGCCGCAAAGGACGCACCACCAGATGCGACCACAAACCGGTACGCCGATGACCCCCGAGGAGCCCGAGGCAATGACCGGCCCGCAGTACCGGCTCGGAGTCACCGCCCCCTACATGGTCGACGGCCGGACCATCACATGCCCGACCTGTGGTGCTGACCGCGACCTCGTGTTCCTGGCGTCCGTCCCGGAGGGGTCGTCCCTGGCGTCTGTCCATGCCGGGAGCGTCGCCGTCAGCTGCCCGGACGGGCACGCCTGGGATGAACGCCGTGTCCCCGCGGTGACCATCCGCGAGGTTGCGTTGGGGCTACGCCGATGATGGGAGCCACCCATTCGCTTAGCGGGGCGGCGGCTTTTCTGGCGGTCGCCGCGCCGCTATCCCAGCACGTCCATCCACTCACGCCGGCGACCGTCGCTGTGGGGACGGTGGTGTCGGCTGGCGCGGCCATGTGGCCCGACATGGATCACCACAACGGGACGATCGCGAACACCTTCGGGCCGATCAGCCGGGTCCTGTGCAGGGTCGTCGCGGCAGTGTCCGGCGGGCACCGTCACGCCACTCACAGCCTCGTAGGGACCGCTGTCTTCGTCGCCTTGGCGATCGCCGCAGCCCACGACCGTTGGGCTCTGACGGCTGTCCTGTGGCTGTGTATGGGCCTCGCCGTACGGGCCCTGTGGAAGAGGCCGAAAAACCGGCCCGACGGGAAGTTCGGCTACAAGGACGTCGCCGGCGTCGTCCACGCCGTAGTCGCAGCGGTCATCGCCTACTGGCTCGTCCACTCGAGCGTCGACATGAGCGTGGTCCCGTGGGCTGTCGCCATCGGCTACGTCGCGCATCTGTTGGGGGACTCCCTCACCGAGCGGGGGATCCCGCTGATGTGGCCGTCCCCGTGGCGGTTCCGGCTCGCCACGATCGACACCGGCAAGGGCGTCGAGAAGTGGGTGGTCAACCCCGTCGTCGTTGTAGTCGCCCTCTTCGCCACGTACGGGACCTGGGGTCCCGCGCTCCTCAACACCATCCGCTACGGCTGACCACCAACCAGCTCACACTCACGAGGTAACCACCATGACGAAGACCACCTTCACACCCGCACAGCAGAGCCTGCACGACGCCCTCACGGGAGTCGACAGCGAACTCCTGCTCATCGCCCGGCAGGTCATCGAAGCCGGACTCACGCCCCGCGCCGACGGCAAGACCGACCCGGAAGACTTCGGCGCTCCAGTCGAAACCCCTGGCTGGGCGAAGATCGAGGACGCTGTGTACGCGTTCGACCAGGCCGCCAGCGACGACGACACGACCGACATGCGGGCGGCCCTCGACGTCGTCAATGAAGTGCTGGCGGCCTGACATGAGCCGCCCGACCATCGACATCAACGACGACCGGTGCGCCTCGCACTACACGGTCGACGGGATCTTCCAGGGCGACCGGGTGCGGAACACCCGCACTGGCGAAACAGGCAAGGTCACGTTCGCGTCGAGGCAGCACGAATCCCACGTCAACGTGGACGGCAAGCCCCCGACTCCCAGCGGCCCGTACACGGAGATCTGGGACCACTCCGAGATCGACAAGCTCAGCGAAGATAGCTGACCTCCTGAGTCCCCGCCCGGCGATGGGTCGGGCGCGGGCCCAGGGCGCCAGACCCCTCTGGAACCCCCCGAAACCCCGGGCGCCTAATCCGCCAAGACCCGACGCCCGGGGCCCTCACAGCGGAGGAGACCCCATCATGGCCGACGAGAAGGACCAGACCAAGACCAACGGCGGCAGCGCAGACGTCGCCGTGTCCACCCCCGGCATGTGGAACCGCGAGCAGGCGCTCAAGGCCAGCGGAAAGACGTCATGACCCTCGGACGCTTGGGCGGCGTGTACGCCCTCCTACACGCCAGCCACATGGTCGGCGACCACTGGGTTCAAACGAACCCAGAGGCGCAGCGCAAGGGCGACGAAGGGCCAGAGGGCCGCAAGGCGTGCGCGATGCATGTCGCCACCCTCACCGCCACCCAGGTCGTGTTCCTCGCCGCGGGCGCACTCGCCGCGGGGGAGCGGCTGAACCCGCGGCGGGTCGTGATCGGGCTGGCCGTCAACGCTGTCAGCCACTACGCAGCCGACCGCCGCGGCTACGGCGTCCTGCCGAAGCTCGCGGACATGCTCGCGTGGACTGGCAAGGACCAGTTTTACGAGCTCGGCGACGGCAAAGCCGCCCCGTGCGGCACAGGCGCGTATGCGCTCGACCAGTCCTGGCATGTCGGCTTCCTCGCGGTGGCCGCGGCCATCATCGGCGGAGGCCGTCGTGATTGATTCCCGGCACGCATGCGCCGTCGGCCGGCTCGTGGAGAAACAGGCCGCGCAGGACCGGGTGATCCGGGCGGCCCAGTCGGAGCGCAGCCCGCGCCCCGAAAAGGATCCTGGCCGGACCTGAGCGGACCTGGACCACAAAGCGGGTGGTCATGTCAACTATCAAGTCCGAGTTGATAGTTGACATGACCACTGCCGCTGACGATCTTCCATAGGGAAGTAGTGACTCCTCACCGAACGACGACCGTAACGAACGGAGACCAGCGCATGGGGATCTCATTCGCCCCCGGGGGAGCCCAGTGGGACTACCTCGGCTACCACATGTTCCGGAAGCGCCTCGCAGCACTCGACGGCATCGACCTGGACCGCATGGCCGGATTCGCCAAAGACGAGACGCGCGACTGGGAGGACTACCTGACCCCGTTGGAGCCTCTCATCAACTCCAGCGACGTCCGCGGTTTCATCGGCTCTTGGATGTGTGAGCAGATGCTGCCCAAGCTCCGCGCCGTGGCCGCTCAGTGGACAGCGGCCGGGCCGGCCAATCACAACGAGGAGTACGACCTGTCGAGCCTCGGCGCTCTCATCGCCGGGATGGAGCACTGCGCCGAGCACGGCTGCGCGCTCCAGTACGGCTGACAACAAGTCGATAAACGATCTCCGTTCCTAGCGCACGGGAAACGGATCTCCCGATACATGATCATTAAGGAGGCTTCGATGAAGCATTGGGACACGGTAGAGCGCAGCTGGCATGACGTCGTCAGGTGCCTGCTCGGCCGCCATGAGATCGCCGAATCGGACTACGAGATCGCAGTTGACTCATGCTCGTGCGGAGCCCGTCAGTTCGACCGAGACGGGAACTGGTCTCAGAGCATCAGCGTCGGCCGGCGTAGCGCCCGTAGGGCGTGGAAGAACGCCGAGGATCGGAAGTGGTTCCGCGCGCAAGTCTTGGCTGCGGTGATGGGTCCGCTGAAAGCCCGGGAAGAGCGTTAATCGATCGTGTAGGGATTAGAAAATCCCGGAAATTAGACAATAGATATGGGAGAATGAGTCATGTCGACAAACACCGAATCCACCACTTGCTGGAGGCTTGTCCTGCCCAACGGCAAGGACTACGACCAGGGCGACGGAATCCCGCACTTCGACACCGAGCGCGAAGCTACGGCGGAGATCTCCGGGCGGGAACTGTCCACCGGGACGACGGCCCAGAAGCTCCCCACGCCATGCGTGACGACGTCCTGCGATGAGTGTGAGATCGACCTCGGAGGAGATGACGTCTTCACTCGGGTGCACCATGACGACGTCACTCAGGCCCACGAGATCGCCCGCAAGTCCGATTGGAAGATCACGCCAGACGGACGCACCTACTGCTGGGACTGCCCCATTCCGGAGTCAATCGAGTCCGGCACACTCCCCCACGCGGAGCCGGAGACAGCGCTGTGAAGCACGCCAAGCGATACGCCCTTCGACGGCCCACCGTCGGAGGGCAGCATTGGCCCGCAACCACGTACTGGACCAAGCACAAGGCCCAGTGGGCGATGGGACAGATCACGTCCGTGATGGAACTTTCACAAGCGCAGACGTTCCGGCTTCGTAAGCGGTGGTGGCTGTGAACCGGCAGACCTACTTCGAGTCTCTCGACCCTGGGGACATCACCGAGCGGATCAAGGCGGAAGACGGCACAGTCGTCACCATCCAGCACTACCGCAACGCTCAGCGCGACCGCGACGGCTACGCGTGGGCATGCCACACCTGCATGACATTCGGCGCCGACGGTGAGTGGGGTCCGTGGCATGAGGACTTCTACACCAAGTACCCGGAGCGCTACAGCACGATCGACAGGGGCGGCAAGCTGTGGCAGGCGCAGCACGACGCCGAGTGGCACGCCCGCGACAACCACCGCGGCATCGCGAACTGGTCCCCCCGATTTCCAGACGGAGTTGAGCGGAACGCATGACCGATCTCGAACCGGCCCCCGCTCCCCCGCTCCCTGTCCTCCCAGTCGAGCAGCGCCCCACCCATGACCCGTACCAGGTGTACCTGGACTCCCTGAAGTCTCTCGAGTCCAAACGGACCATGAAAGGCGCGCTCGACCGGATCGCCCGCACGCAGACCGGCGACCCTGCGGCCACCGGCGCATGGCAGCCGTGGTGGCTACTCCGCTACGAGCACACCATCGGCATCCGCTCCACACTGGTCGACTACCGCGACCCCAAGCATCCGAACGGCTACTCCCCCAGCCACGTCAACAAGCACCTCATCGCCCTACGCCAGGTCCTCCGCGTCTGCTGGCGCATGGGCATGATGTCCGCCGACGAGTACGAGCGCGCCGCCGACGTCAAAAGCCTCGACGTCCACCGCCTCCCCGCCGGCCGGAACATCCACCGCGACGAACTCGCCGCCATGCTCAAGGTCTGCGCCGAAGACGAAGGCCCCGCGGCAATGCGGAACGCAGCGCTCATCGCGGTCCTCTACTCCACAGGAATGCGGCGCGCCGAGGCCGCTGACGCTCTCCTGGAGCGCTACGACGCAGGCGAGCGGACCCTACGCATCATTGGGAAGCGGGGCAAAGAGCGCGAGGTCTACATCAGCCCGTCAGCCGTCCCCATCCTCGACCGGTGGCTATCCATGGTCGGGACACGGCGGGGTCCGATGTTCCGCCCGATCCACAGGACCGGCAAGATCCAGGACGGGCCGATGACACCACGGGCAGTCGGCTACATCGCGGACCGGACCCGCCGTAAGGCCGGTCTGGCGCCGCTCGCCACCCACGACTTCCGCCGCACCCACACCGGAGATCTCCTTGACGCCGGTGTGGATCTGGCGACCGCTCAGAGGTTGCTGGGGCACGCATCCCCGATGACGACGGCGGCGTACGACCGGCGTCCCGGCCGGGCGGCGCGAGCTGCTGCGGACCGCCTCGTGCTTCCCTCTCCCGAGTCCCTGCGGGACGAGGAGCCAGAACGGAGTGAGACGTAATCATGGGTAACCAGATCATCCGACAGCCGGACGGCCACTACGCGGTCTTCTCCACGGTGACCGGCACGATCATCCGCTGGGACGCGACCAAGGACGAGATCGTGGAATGGTTCGCCGAGCAAGCCGCTGAAGACGCCCGCCAGAACGTCCGACGCAAGATCGAACATGTTGCGGCTGGTGAGGCACGGCGTGCCTACTTCCAGTTCGCCACGACCTGGGACGAGGCGCTGGAGACTGATCGGAAGAACGGCGGAGACGCGTCTGCTGACAAGGAAGCGAAGCGAGACATGACCGAACGGCCCATTGACGTGCTGCGCCACACCGTACTCGCCGAGGGTGGCGAGTGGACCGCCCGACGCGCGGTCGACGCGTTGGATGGCTGCTACAAGGGGATGCGGGACGACGGAACCGTCGGAGGCCTCGCACCCACCCAGCAGCGCGCCCGTGTCGAGCTGAACAAGCTCGTCGACCAGGGACTTCTCGTGAAGCACGGGAAGATCGGGAAGCTGTGGACGCTAACGGACGAGGCCGAGCGGAAGCGCAGCGAGGACCCAGAACGGAGCGAGACGTGATCACCCTCGATGAGGCGAACGCCCTCGCGAAGAACGCACACGCCGGCCAGACCGACAAAGCCGGGAGACCCTACTACGAGCACGTGTTCGCGGTGCGGGATGCCCTCGCCGGACACGGCACCGACGCGCAGATCGCCGGGGTGCTGCACGACATCATCGAAGACACCGGCGCCACAGCAGATGATCTGCGTGCCGCGGGAGTCCCGGAGCATGTCGTTGCCGCCGTGGAGTCGGTGTCTCGGCGGTCCGGCGAGACGTACATGGAGTTGATCGTGCGTGCTGCTGCGGATCCGCTGGGGCGGCTGGTGAAGCTCGCGGACAACCGCCATAACTCCGATGAGGCGCGGCTTGCGCTCCTCCCGGCGGAGAAGGCGGCCAGCCTCCGGAAGCGGTACGAGAAAGCCCGTGAGGTGCTTATCTCTACCGTACGATGAACGTGAGGGCATGGGTCGACTGCAGCCGACCTAGCCCTCGCCCTCTGTCTGGGGCCTCCTACCAGCTGAGCGATGGCCGTTGCACCAGTAGGAGGCCCCAGACAGAGGGGTCGCTGCGGGGAATCCGCTTGGTGTGCTGTCAGACCCTTTCGACACAGGTCGGATGACGCGCCCGATGGGGCTCACTTGCGTTTTCTAGGGCTTTCTAGGGCAGGCCGGGCGTTTCGTCGCTCTCGACCACGAGCTCGATGTCGTACGCCGGCACCACCTGCTCTCCACCGTCCGCCGCGGTGACGACCGCGACCGGCGCGCCAGCGGCCAGCCCGAGCCGCCGCTGCTCGTCCGCGGTCGCCGGCCGGATGACGACCCGATCCCCTGCCTGTATGCGCATGACGGTCCGCTCCCCCATCTCGCGGACCTGCGCCCGGACTCCCCGCTCGATGGTGAGCAGCCCCTCGGCCTGCAACGTCCGGAGTGCCCGCCGTGCTGTCGCCGGGTTCACGTCGTAATCGTCGGAGAGGTCCCGCTCGCTCGGCAGGCGGTCGCCCGGCTGGTACTCCCCCGCGGTGATCCTGTCGCGGATCTGGTCTGCGACCTGGATGTATTTGGGACGGTATGAGCGTGGGTCGACCGGAGGCATGCCCGCACGGTACGGAGGGTTACTTACCCGGTTACTGCGCGGTCTAAGTACTGCAGTACCTAAGTAGTGATGTGCTGTCTGCCTGCGGTGATGTGCGTCCCGCCTTGGCTGTGTCCGAGATGAGACGGATTTGACCTTTTGGGTAGCGGGTGCAACCCGTATCGTTGAACCGCCAACAGATCGAAGAGCGCCCCGGACCAGACGGTCCGGGGCGCTCGATCGTTTCTACGCATCCGCTACAGCGCAGACGGATCCTGCCGTACCGCGCCAGTGAACGCCCGCCATACGGCGGGCGTGAACACCAGCGCCGGACCGTCCGGGTTCTTGGAGTCGCGGACCGCCACGACTCCCTTCACGTTCCGGGCCACCTCGACGCAGTTGTCGTTGTTGGTGCCGCTGTAGGACGACTTGGACCACGTGGCTTCTGAGAGATCAACCATGCCAACAGATCACTCTCTGGTCAGCTCGGCCAGCAGGAACGCTTCCGAGTCTTGGGAGGTTAGGGCAACGTTAAGTATGCCCTTCCACCTGCGGAACATCTCCTCCAAATTAGATTCGCTCTCCAGATAGAGCCCGCCACCGTGACCCTCTGTGTAGGCAATACGCATCCGCGCCGGGACGAAGTCCATCAACACGAACGGGCCATCGAGCCCGCAGTGTGCGCCGGCGGAGAACGGGACGATCTGGATGGTGATGTTCGGCTTGTTGGACGCATCCCACAGAGCGCTGATCTGTCTGCGCATGACGTCTGGCCCGCCGATCTCCTGCCGCAGGGCCGCCTCCCCGATGAGGAAGTGCATCTCCGGCGCGTTCGGCCGCCCCAATAGGGCTTGGCGGGTGATGCGGGCTTTCACGCGCTTCTCGAGGATCTCGCTGGCCTCGGCTGGGTCCTTCGACGGCGACGGCGAGGCGGCCGTGACTGCTCGGATGTAGTCCTGGGTCTGCAAGAGCCCGGGGACGAGTAGCGGCTCGTATGTCCAAAGATGCGACGCCTCGTCCTCAAAGCCGGGGTAGCCGCCCTTGAATACGTCCTTGAACGCTGCCCACCATCCGCGTTTCCCGGCGTCGCGGGCAAGCTGGACGAGTGCGGCGCGGTCTTCGAAAGTCACGCCGCCGTACAGGTCAAGGGCGCTTTCGACATCTTCGGCGCTGGGGGGCGTGATGGCATTCTCCGCCCGGCTGATCTTTGCTGCTGACCAGTTGAGGGCCTCTCCCACTTCTTTGCGGGTGAGGTTGCGGTCTTCGCGGATCTTTGTGAGGGCGCGGCCGAGCTGGAGGCCGCGCACAGTAGGGCGACGCTGGCTGGGGGGCATGACCCATAGTGTCCCATCCCGTTACGTCGGTGACTGTGGCCAGAAAGGGACACAACTGGCGTGCAATTTGCATTGCCTACCTGTCGGTTGCAGAGGATGCTCTCACTTAGAAGCAGCCCCCTGACAGGGAGTGAACGCAATGGCCGCAGTCCCCCAAGCAGCCAGACGATGACGGCGACAGCGATGGCCACCGTACTCCGCGAGTTCAGCTTCACCGCGGTCAAAGAGGCCGTTTCCGAGGCGCGACACCAGGTGGTCGCCATCGCCCGCTCCTACGGATGCATGACGCAGACAGTCCTCGATGACCTCGACACTCTGTCTGGCGAGGTACTCGCCAACGCGGTCATCCACACTCACACCGAGAAGGTCGGCGTGCAAGTCGCTGTGGACGAACTGGGCGGGCTGCTGCGGGTCGTCGTGTGCGATGACGGATCCGGCGGTCCCATCGTCGTCCCGGACGCGGACCCGCTGTCGGAACACGGACGCGGCGTGCTGTTACTGCAGATGCTTGCCGCGGACTGGGGTGTCGTATTCGACGGTTACGGGAGCACCGTCGGGAACGCGGTCTGGTTCGAACTGAAGCTTTAAAGGACGTGAGCGTACGCGCTCACTCATGGGGGGATCGCTGCGGGACCCGGCGTCCTGGGTCCCGCAGCCCACATGCTGGCGGCGGCACAGGGTGACCACGGCGTGACCGTGATCTCCAGGGCCTTGTACCGCCGCCATGGTTCCCTGGCGGGCTAGTAGGTCGTGTCCCCCACGAACCGGGCTAGCCCGCCAGGGCCTGACGGGGTGGCCTCTGGTGGTTTGACGGCGCGCGGCTGCCAGAGGCCACCCTCCCCCGCTCGTGGCACACTCGACAGCAAGCGCCCCGGCGACCACGTGACCGGCCCCGGGGCAGGCCGACCCTAGGAGTCGACATGACAGAGCCTAAGACCATCCCCGAGCTCGCCCGCTTCCAGGCCGGGTTTCAGCAGATGGCCCGGGAGATGCTCCCCGCCATCCGCCGTGCCATGCGGCCTCTCGTTGAGTTCACTCAGTCCCCGGAGGGCAAGGCGTTGATCGCCGACTACGAGCGGCGCGAGCAGCTCGGCCTTCTCGACTCCATGCAGTCGTGCAACTGCCTGTGCGGTGTGCGGCACTCCTCCCAGCCGCTCTGCCTCGGCGAGGTGCCGCGGAACGAGATCGTGACGGTGCGGATCAGTAGTGTCTCGGTCGGCGCGGTGGACGTGCCGATGTGTCGGCCGTGCGGGGCGGCGATCGCCTGACCCCACGCACGACGAAACGGCCCCCGGTCCCGTGAGGGACACCGGGGGCGTCTTTTTGGCCGCATCGTGCCAACCTCTTCCCATGGACCCTTAAGGTCCTTAAGGTTACGGGTATGAGCAGCGAAGAGATGGGCATCGAGCCAGCGCGTAAGGTGCTCGGCCCCATCGCCGACCGGGCCAGGTACGCCGGGCAGGTCACCTATCTCACTCGCAACGGCCGACGTATCGCGGCTGTTGTTCCTCTCAACCGCATCAAGGAGACCGCAGTGGCCATGCCGCACCCCACCGTCTGGGAAGACGCCAGCAAGGCCTTCGAGAAGGCCCAGTCCGTCTACGCGTCGCTGCCGACTGAAGCTCAGCGCGCCGTCGATGCCCTCGGGAACCTGACCTCGGTCTACGAGGGCTACGGAGAGTCTGATGAATGACACCTGCCGCACCATCACCGACAACGAAGGAGAGCCGGTGCGCGTCCACGGCGCCGCCGCTCTCAGCCCGGAAGCCGAAGCGGCCGTAAGGCAACTCGTCGAGGTCGCCAAGCAGGAGATGGACGCCTGACCCCACGCACGACGAAACCTGACCTGAGAGGACCCACCATGAGCCTGCACTGGCTGACCCGCTACGACCCCGAAGACGGCGAGCCCTACGGCCAGACCTGCGACTGCGAGATCGGCGTCGACCATGACGGCGACGGAGACCCGATGTTCGCCACTGTCGCCGGTCAGGCCACCGAGGCCTGACCCCACGCACGACGAAACGCCCCGCCCACCTCCCCGATGAGGGAGATGAGCGGGGCGTTCGCGTTGCGCCGTCAGGGACCACTCTGCCCTCGGATCTGCAGCGGCGCCGTCGGGTCGTCGTGGTCCTGCCGTGTCGTCTCCACCGCCGCGTCGTCGGGAAGTGCCACCGGCTCCGGCCGCTGCCAACCCTTCGCATCCAGGGCCCGCAGGAACGCCTCCACCATCACCGGGTCGAAATGGGGCCCCGCGCATCTGCGCAGCTCCTCAACCGCCTCCTCAATGGGGCGGGCGTCCCGGTAGGAGCGGGTTGAGGTCATCGAGTCGAACGCGTCGGCGACGGAGATGACCCGGGCGAACTCGGGGATCTCGTCGCCGGCGAGTCCCATCGGGTAGCCGCGGCCGTTCATCTTCTCGTGGTGGTGCATGATCCCGGTGAGGGCCTCGTCGAGGAACCCGATGTCCCGTACGATCTCCAGCCCGCGCATCGGATGGAGTTGGATGGCGGCGAACTCCTCCTCCGTCAGGCCGCCTTCTTTCTGTAAAACCTTGGTCGGGACGCCGAGCTTGCCGACGTCGTGGAGCATGCCGGCGTAGCGGATGGCCTCGACCCGTTCGGGCCGCATGCCGATCTCCTGCGCGATCATCACGGAGCCGCGGGACACGCGCTCGCTGTGGCCGCGGGTGTAGTAGTCCTTGGTCTCGACCGCCTGGCAGAGCGCCGCGA
>JAOPYH010000318.1 GCA_025964715.1 Streptosporangiaceae bacterium
GTTACACGACCATCCAGAACTGGTCGAACAACGTCTACAACCTGGTGACCAAGCGCGCCGTCGCCTACGAAGGCGCAACCAGGGAGTGGGTCGACGGCAACATCGGCTCCAAGGTCACGATGAAGTACCCGGCCGTGTACCTGCTGGGCGAGCACGCCAAGGGTGAGACGCTGTCGATCGCCTTCGCCGGTGAGGGACAGCACCAGGACGCCGGGGCCAAGATGGTCCACGCCGCGCCCAACACCTCCAGCACCATCATCTCCAAGTCCGTGGCCCGAGGCGGCGGCCGCACCTCCTACCGCGGCCTGGTGCAGATCCAGGAGGGCGCGGCGCACTCCAAGTCAACGGTCAAGTGCGACGCGCTGCTGATCGACCAGATCAGCCGCTCCGACACCTACCCCTACGTCGACGTCCGCGAGGACGACGCGGAGATGGGCCACGAGGCGACCGTCTCCAAGGTCTCGGAGAACCAGCTGTTCTACCTGATGAGCCGCGGCCTCACCGAGGACGAGGCGATGGCCATGATCGTGCGCGGGTTCGTCGAGCCGATCGCACGTGAACTGCCGATGGAATACGCGCTCGAGCTCAACCGGCTCATCGAGCTGCAGATGGAAGGAGCCGTCGGCTGATGGGCCTGGACACAAAGCCTCTCTCTACTTTGCACGAGAAGGCTTCCCATGAGGTCGCCGACTTCGCGGTGCCGACAGGACGCGAGGAGGAGTGGCGGTTCACCCCGCTGCGCCGGCTGCGCGGCCTGCACAAGGGCACCGCAGCGGCCGACGGGAAGGTCGTCACCGAGGTGTGGGCGCCCGAGGGCGTGTCGGTGGAGCGCGTCGGACGCGGCGACGCCCGCCTCGGGCGCGCCTACGTGCCCGCCGATCGCGTGAGCGCCCAGGCCTACAGCTCCTTCCAGGAGGCGCTGGTCATCACCGTCCCCAAGGAGGCGGTGCCGGCCGAGCACATCTCCGTCCAGGTCAAGGGGCTCGGCGCCGACGGCGCCGCCTACGGCCACACCGTGATCGTGGTCGAGCCGCTCGCCGAGGCCACGGTGGTCCTGGACCACGAGGGCTCCGCGACCTACGCCGACAACGTCGAGTTCGTCGTCGGTGACGGCGCCTCGCTCACGGTGATCAGCCTGCAGGACTGGGCCGACGACTCCGTGCACCTGTCGCACCAGCACGCCAAGCTGGCCAAGGACGCCCGGTTCACCGGCTTCGTGATCAGCCTCGGCGGCGACGTCGTCCGGATCGCGCCCTCGGTGAGCTACGACGGCCCCGGCGGCAACGCGGAGCTGTACGGCGTCTACTTCGCCGACCCGGGCCAGCACCTGGAGCACCGGCTGCTCGTCGACCACACCAAGCCGCACTGCCGCAGCCGGGTCGACTACCGGGGCGCGCTCCAGGGCGAGGACGCGCACGCCGTCTGGATCGGCGACGTGATCATCCGGGCCGAGGCCGAGGGCACCGACACCTACGAGCTGAACCGCAACCTCGTGCTCACCGACGGCACCCGCGTGGACTCCGTGCCCAACCTGGAGATCCTCACGGGAGAGGTCGAGGGCGCCGGGCACGCCAGCGCCAGCGGACGCCTCGACGACCAGCACCTGTTCTATCTGCAGGCGCGGGGCATCCCCTACGACACGGCACGCCGCATGGTGGTCCGCGGTTACCTGGGCCAGCTGGTCGGGAGCATCGTGGTCCCCGAGATCCGCGAGCGGGTCGAGGCGGCCATCGACGCGGAGCTCGCCCGATGAACGCCACGGGCTTCGTGAAGGTGTGTCCGCTCTCCGAGGTGCCCCCCGAGGGCGCGCTGGGAGTGGAGATCGACGACACGCCCGTGGCCGTGGTCCGTCTCGACTCCGACGGCAAGACCGAGGTCTTCGCGCTGCGCGACGTCTGCTCCCACGCGGAGGTCGCGCTCTCGGAGGGCGAGGTCTACGACCACACCATCGAGTGCTGGCTGCACGGGTCCTGCTTCGACCTGCGGACCGGTAAGCCCACGAACCCGCCGGCGACCCAGCCGGTTCCCACCTACCGAGTGAAGGTCGAGGACGGCGACGTCTACGTCTCGCTCGGGGACGACGACTGATAGAGAGCCCTGACATAGATATGGCCACGCTTGAAATCCGCGACCTGCACGTCTCCGTCGATGATGGTTCCGCCGAGCACAAGGAGATCCTGCGCGGCGTCAACCTGACGGTCAAGGCGGGGGAGACCCACGCCATCATGGGGCCGAACGGCTCCGGCAAGTCCACCCTCGCCTACGCGATCGCCGGACACCCGAAGTACACCGTGACCAGCGGATCGGTGAAGCTCGACGGCGAGGACGTCCTCGAGATGTCCGTCGACGAGCGCAGCCGGGCCGGACTGTTCCTGGCTATGCAGTACCCCGTCGAGGTTCCCGGGGTGTCGGTGTCGAACTTCCTGCGCAGTGCCATCACCGCCGTACGCGGCGAGGCGCCCAAGCTGCGGGAGTTCGCCGGCGAGATGCGCGGGGCCATGGCGGCGCTGCAGATCGACCCCGCCTTCGCCCAGCGCAACCTCAACGAGGGCTTCTCCGGCGGTGAGAAGAAGCGCCACGAGATCCTCCAGATGGAGATGCTCAAGCCCAAGGTCGCCGTGCTCGACGAGACGGACTCCGGCCTGGACATCGACGCGCTCAAGGTCGTGTCGGAGGGCGTGAACCGCTTCCGCTCCGGCGGGGAGACCGGCGTCCTGCTCATCACGCACTACACCCGGATCCTTCGCTATGTGAAGCCCGAGTTCGTGCACGTCTTCGCCGGCGGCCGCGTCGTCGCGGAGGGCGGCCCGGAGCTGGCCGAGCTGCTCGAGGCGGAGGGCTACGAGAAGTTCGTGAAGTCCGGCGCATCGGCATGACCATGTTCACCGGCACGGAGACGAGGACACGCCAGGGGAGGGGAACACGAGCATGAGCACCGCAGAGGTCGACACGAGCGTCGGGCTGGACGCGCAGAGCAGGTCCTCCGAGCTTCTCGACACGGAGCGGCTGAAGGCCGACTTCGCGATCCTGTCGCGGACCGTGCGCGGCGGGCGTCCCCTGGTCTACCTCGACTCGGGCGCCACGTCGCAGAAGCCCCGCCAGGTGCTCGACGCGGAGCGGGAGTTCTACGAGAAGCGCAACGCGGCCGTGCACCGCGGCGCACACCTGCTCGCCGAGGAGGCGACGGACGCCTACGAAGGTGCCCGTGCCACCGTGGCGCGGTTCATCGGAGCCGTGCCCGGCGAGGTGGTGTTCACCAAGAACACCACGGAGGCCATCAACCTCGTCGCCTACGCGATGAGCAACGCGGCGACGGCGGGGCCCGAGGCCGCGCGCTTCGCGGTGGGCCCCGGTGACGAGGTGCTCGTCACCGAGATGGAGCACCACGCCAACCTGGTGCCCTGGCAGCAACTCTGCCTGCGCACCGGTGCCACGCTGCGCTGGTTCGGCATCACCGACGAGGGCAGGCTGGACCTCTCCGAGATCGACACGCTGATCAACGAGCGTACGAAGCTCGTCGCGGTGACGCACCAGTCGAACGTGCTGGGCACGGTGCCGCCGGTGACCGAGATCGCGCGGCGGGCCCATGAGGCCGGCGCCCTCGTGCTCCTCGACGCCGCCCAGTCGGTGCCCCACCAGCCGGTCGACGTCAAGGCGCTGGGCGTGGACTTCCTCACCTTCTCCGGCCACAAGATGCTCGGCCCGTCCGGCATCGGCGTGCTGTGGGGGCGAAGCGAGCTGCTCGCCGCGATGCCGCCGTTCATCACCGGCGGGTCGATGATCGAGGTGGTACGGATGGAGGGCTCGACCTTCATGCCGCCGCCGCAGCGGTTCGAGGCCGGCGTGCCCATGGCCGCGCAGGCGGTCGGGCTCGCCCGGGCCTGCGACTATCTGAGCGAGCTGGGCATGGACCGGGTCCAGGCCCACGAGGAAGCGCTCACGGCCTACGCCATCGAGCGGCTCGGCAAGATCGACGGTGTGCGGATCATCGGACCCTCGACGACGGAGGACCGCGGCGGGACCGTATCCTTCGTGGTCGACGACATCCACCCGCACGACGTGGGTCAGGTGCTGGACGAGCTGGGCATCGCGGTACGCGTGGGACACCATTGCGCGTGGCCGATCGTCCGCCGCTTCGGCATCCCGGCCACCACGCGGGCGTCGTTCTACATCTATAACGATCTCGCCGACGTGGACGCCCTCGCCGAAGGGGTCGAGCAGGCACAGAAGTTCTTCGGAACAGTCTGAGCCGAACACCCTGGTTACACCAGGCGCCCCGGCACGCAAGGCACGCAAGGAAGGACCTCATGCAGCTCGAGTCGATGTACCAGGAGATCATCCTGGACCACTACCGCAACCCTCACCACAAGGGTCTACGGGAGCCGTACGACGCCGAGGTGCACCACGCCAATCCCACGTGCGGCGACGAGGTGACCCTCCGCGTGCAGCTGGAGGGGATCGACGGCGACGCGCGCGTCGCCGACGTCTCCTACGACGCCATGGGCTGCTCGATCAGCCAGGCCAGCGCCTCGATGATGGCCGACCTCATCATCGGCAAGACCGTCAAGGACGCCATGGCGATCGGCGACGAGTTCCTCGCCCTCATGCAGTCGCGCGGCGCCGCCCCGGCGGAGCCGGGCTCGCCCGAAGAGGACCTGCTCGAGGACGCCGTCGCCTTCGCCGGCGTCTCGAAGTACCCGGCCCGCATCAAGTGCGCCCTGCTCGCCTGGATGGCGTGGAAGGACGCGACCGCCCGAGCCCTCAACCCGGCGTGACGGGGGGCCTCCGGGAGGTGGCCCGCTGAACGGACAGGAGACGCAACATGAGTGACACC
The DNA here is from genome assembly GCA_025964715.1 of Streptosporangiaceae bacterium. GTDB lineage: Bacteria > Actinomycetota > Actinomycetes > Streptosporangiales > Streptosporangiaceae > Actinomadura_C. The sequence continues at coordinate 4,835 of JAOPYH010000318.1, forward strand.
GCACCGGACACGGTGGCGCCGGACACGGCCGCGACCGAGCCCGCCACGTCCGGCACCGCCGCGACCGAGCCGGCCCAGCCGCAGGCCGGCGTCGGCACGGTCCCCGAGGACGAGATCCTCGAGGCGCTGAAGGACGTGGTCGACCCCGAGCTCGGCATCAACGTCGTCGACCTCGGACTGATCTATGGCATCAATTTGTCGGCCGACAACATCGCCACGCTGGACATGACCCTGACCAGCGCCGCCTGCCCTCTCACCGACGTGATCGAGGACCAGGCGCACAGCGCTCTCGACGGCCTCGTGCAGGACGTCAAGATCAACTGGGTGTGGCTGCCGCCGTGGGGCCCGGACAAGATCACTGACGAGGGCCGGGAACAGCTCCGTGCCCTCGGCTTCAACGTCTGAGCCACCGTCCAGCCGCTGTGACACGGTCGCCGGCCGGAGCGACCTTCGCGCTCCGGCCGGCGATTCGTCTTTCCGGCGTGCCGTCAGGGGCCCGCGCGCTTGGGCCAGGCCGCCACAGCGTGTAGGTGATCCGGGGTCCTTCGAAGGACGTGGACGGGCACTGTGGCGCTCTAGACCTGGAGATCACTTCGTGCTTACTCTCCTGTGGTCCGACCTGTATGGAGGCGCCCATGCCCGGCCCCCTGTCCGATGTGGTGGTCCTCGATCTCTCACGGGCCCTCGCCGGGCCGCACGCGGCGATGATGCTCGGGGACATGGGTGCCCGAGTCATCAAGGTGGAGCACCCCGACGGTGGTGACGACACCCGCGGCTGGGGGCCGCCCTTCGTGGGACCCGAGGATTCGCGGGAGTCGACGTACTTCCTGTCCTGCAACCGCAACAAGGAGTCGATCGCCCTCGACCTGAAGTCCGGCGAGGGACGCGACGTGCTGACCCGGCTGGTCGGCCGTGCCGACGTGCTGGTGGAGAACTTCAGGCCCGGTGTGCTGGACCGGCTCGGCTTCACCGTCGAGCGTCTGCACGAGCTCAACCGCGGCCTCGTCGTCCTGTCCATCAGTGGGTTCGGCCACGACGGGCCGGAGGGAGGGCGCGCCGGATACGACCAGATCGCCCAGGGTGAGGCCGGCCTGATGTCGCTCACCGGCTCGTCGCCGCAGGAGCCCACCCGGGTCGGCGTCCCCATCGGCGACCTCCTGGCCGGCATGTACGGGGCGTACGGCGTGGTGTCCGCGCTGCACGAGCGTGCCCGCACGGGCCGGGGGCGGGTCGTCCGGACCAGCCTGCTCGCGGCCATCGTTGGGGTCCACGCCTTCCAGGGCACCCGCTGGACCGTGGCGGGGGAGGTGCCGCACTCACTCGGCAACCACCATCCGTCCATCTGCCCGTACGGGCTCTTCCACACGGCCGACGCGCCGGTCCAGGTCTCGGTCGGCAGCCAGGGACTGTGGGGGGCCTTCGCGCCGCTGGTCGGACTCGATCCGGCCGACCGGCGCTTCGCCGCGAACGGCGACCGGGTCACCCACAGGGACGAGCTCGTCGCTGTCATCGAGGCGGCGTTCGGAGCCGAACCGGCCGAGGTCTGGCTCAAGAGGCTCGCCGCCGCGGGGGTGCCGGCCGGAAGGGTCCGCACGCTCGATGAGGTCTACACGTGGGAGCAGACCCGGTCACAGGGACTGCTGGTGGACGTGGACCACGCCGCCCTCGGGCGGGTGACGCTGCCCGGCCCGCCGCTGCGCCTCGACGATGCTTCGCACGCGGGAGGGCGCGAGACCCATCTGGCACCGCCGACCCTCGGGCAGCACACCGACGCGATCCTGGCCTGGCTCGATGAGTGAGACCGCGGTGGGGAAACGGGGCTCAGGGCGAGAGGCTGCGGATCAGGTCCCCGACGCGGACGATACCGAGGCAGCGTCCGACCTCGTCGGTGACCACCAGGTCGTCGTAGACGCGCTCTTCGTCTTTACCCGCCGCGCGGAGCGCGGCGATGGCCGGCACGGTGTGGGGCACCAGCCGTGGGGGGTCGGCGAGACGGGCGGCCGGCTTGTGCGCGTGTAGCGCGTGGCCGTACGGCCCCGAGACCCCGAGCAGGAAGCGGGTCCGGTCGACCGTGTACTTGGGGCGCTGGTGCGTGTCGACCAGGACGACGCTGGTCGTGCCCCGCTCGGCGTTGAGGATGGTGAGGATCTCGTCGGCGGTGGCCGTGTCCGCCATGGTGACGGCCGGAAGGGTGAACTCCGATACCCGTGCGCCGAGTCCGGCCTCCTTCCCGGGTTCGGGCGCCGACTCGCGGGGCAGCACCGGCACGGTGACCGCCATGCCGGGATGCCAGTCCCACGGCGCCAGCAAGGGCCCCTGCACCAGCCGGACACCGAGGCCGCGCAGGTGGACGAGCTGCTCCTCGGTGGCCAGGCCGGGGGCCAGCACGTGCGTGCCCATCCGCCTGGCCAGGCCCACCAGCGCCTCGGTCAGGGCGGAGCGCCTGTCCTCCGAGGCGGCCCGGCGGGCGAGGTCCGGATCGAGCTTCACCAGGTAGGGCGCGTCGTCCACCAGCAGGTCCAGCGGCGCGTGCGAGCTGCCGAGTCCGGTGAAGCCGACCAGATAGCCGGTCTTGCGCAGATCCCGCAGCGCGGCGGAGACGACCGTGCGCTCCGCGGGAACGAAGCCGCCGCTCACGCAGAGCAGGATCTCGTTGGGGCGGCGCCCGGCGTCGAGCAGGCCCTCGTGCAGGCGGAGGAGGGTCTCCCGGTCCCGGGCCACGGTCTCGGTCCTGAGGACGATCTGCAGCGGCAGCCGGGTCCCGGAGGTGAGGCGGGCCGCCAGCACCGCGCGCCGAACGTCCTCCTCCACCGGGTCGGTGCGGACCCTCGCCGGGCCGGCCGCCGACGGGGTCGGGTGTGTCTCCACGGCGATGACCGTGCCCGTGTCGAGGTCGATGATGGGCTGAAACACCGCGCCCGCTGGGAGCGGCAAATTTAGGACATTCGGGACAGACACCTACGAATCGTGTCATCTCTCGTTACGACAGTCACCCGACTGTGGTGATGTTCACCAACAGTTCGTGCGCTGCTAGACGCCCGCCATGATGCCCGGCCCCATCACGGCGCCCTGCTCGCGAGCAGAACGGAGCCGGCGTAGGTCACCCCGGCGAGCGCCGCCAGCCACCCGAACGGCCCGACGGTCCCCTCGCGCAGAGCCTGCACGATGAGGCCCGCGACGATCCCTCCCGTGAGGACGTCGCCGGTCATCGCGGCCGCTCTGAGATGGCTGCGGGCCCGGTGCCCGCGGCCGAAGGCCTCGCTGAGCGGAAGGTGCGGCTCATTGCGCCGGTGCGCGAGGTGGCCCGCATACCCGAGCAGCACCGCAGAGGTGATCCCGGCGGTGCGGGGACGGTCGTCCAGGAGAAGGCCCACCCCCACGGCGATACCTACGACGGCGACGAGGCCGGGCACTATCCAGCGCGGCAGACGCCGGCGTTCAGGCGCGATCCACATGCCGTCATCCTGCCCAAGGGCCGTCCGCCCGGAGCGGCCGCCGTGCGCGCCCGGCCGAAAACGGGCCGAGTCATCGAGCGATCATGGGATTCGGCGTCCGGTCGCGTGGTCCGGCGGCGCCGTCCGCCCCTGCCGGGCCACGTCCCGCGAGAGGTAGCGTCTCACCCATGAGCGCACCGCGGCCGGCCGCCGGCGGAGGCCGCTGGATCGAGGTGCCCCCCGAGCGGCTGACACGGTGGCTGGCCGGTTTCGGGGAGCGGCACGACGGTATAGCGCGCGTGCGCGCCGGGCCTGAGACCGTGCGCTTCGCCGGCGGGGACGGGGCGGTCGCCGAATGTCACGTCCCATTCCCGCCCTTGGCCCCCGATGGCCCGGACCCGGCGGGCGCGCTGGCCGAACATGCCGGCCGCGAGCGCCGGGTCGGTGTGGTGCTGGCCCGGCTCGGGGGCTACGCCGCCGGGGTCTTCGTCGGGGAGCGGCTGGTCGCCTCCAAGGTGGGCAGCCGGCAGGTGCACGGGCGCAGCGCCGCAGGAGGCTGGTCCCAGCAGCGGTTCGCGCGGCGCCGGGACAAGCAGGCCGCGGAGGCACTGCGGGCTGCCGCGGACGTGGCCGTACGGGTGCTCGGGCCCTATCTGTCGGGGGATGACCGGCTCGACGCGGTGGTCCTGGGCGGGGATCTGCGGGCGGTCGACGGGCTCCGAGGCGACGCGCGGCTCGCCCCCGTCTTCGCCCTGGCCGCAGACGGGCCGTTCCTCACCGTTCCCGACCCCAAGCGGACGGTGCTGGCCGACACGCCGCGTCGTTTTCGCGCCGTGCGCGTCCGGTTGATCGACCCGTAGCCGGGTCTCTCGGTATGTTGTGGCGCTGTGGCTGGATTTCGGTTGCACGGCTCGAGGATGCTCGCCGTGGATTTGGCGGGAGAGACCATCAGGGCTCTCAACGGCTCGATGGTGGCCTACGAGGGGGAGATGACCTTCAAACGTGAGGGCCTCACCTCCGGGGAGGGGCTGCGCGGAGCGATCCGCCGCAGGGTCGCGGGTGAGGGCATCACGCTCATGGAGGTCACCGGCCGCGGCACGGTCTTCCTCGCCCGGGAGGCCGCCGAGGTCACCGTGGTCGAGCTGGCGGGTGACACCCTGTTCGTGGAGTCCGACAGCCTCCTCGCGCTGGACGGCCGGCTGCGGACCGGGGTCGAGTTCGTCGGGCTGCGCGGGTTCGGGACCGGACAGGGACTCGCGACCACCAAGGTCGAGGGGCACGGGACCGTGGCGATCCTGTCCGACGGGCCGGCCATCGCGCTCGAGGTGAGTTCCGCCGCGCCGCTGTCGGTGGACCCGCACGCCTACGTGGCGCACCGGGGCAGGCTCCGGCAGGACGTCGTGACCGACGTCAACTGGCGTACGGTCCTCGGCCAGGGCTCCGGCGAGAGCGTGCAGTTCCGCTATGAGGGAGAAGGACTGGTCTACGTCCAGCCCGCCGAGCGCGCTGGGATTTTGGAGATCTGATGCCGGGATACAGCGCGATCAACTCCAAGCTGGTGCAGGTGCCGGTCGGCCCGGGCCAGGAGGTCTACAGCCGGCGCGGCTCCATGCTTGCGTACGTCGGCAGGGTCAGCTTCGCCCCCACGGCGACGGCCGGACAGGGACTCGGCGCCGCGATGGGCCGCCGGTTCGCCGGTGAGTCCGAGCCCATGATGCACGTCACCGGGCAGGGCAGCGTGATGTTCGGCCACAGCGGCCTGCACGTCAAGGTCATCGACCTCGGCGGCGAGACGCTGTATGTGGAGGCGGACCGCCTCCTTGTGCACGACACCGCCCTGCGCGCCGGGACGATGTTCATGGGAGAGCAGGGCGGTGTGGGCGGGGTGATCCGCGGAGCGGTCAGCGGACATGGCCTGTTCACCACGACGCTCACCGGACGGGGCTCGTGCGCCGTGCTCTCGCACGGCGGGGTCATCGAGCTCCCCATCAGCCCGCAGCGGCCCGTGCACGTGGACCCGCAGGCCTACGTCGCCCACCGCGGGGAGGTGCAGAACACGCTCACCACGGCCATGGGTCTGCGCGACATGATCGGCCGGGGCTCCGGCGAAGGTTTCCAGCTCCGGCTCACCGGGACCGGTGCCGTCTACGTCCAGGCCAGCGAGAGGAAGATCTGAGCCTTGACCACCCCCACGTACGGCCCGGCGACCCTGCCGGTCAATGACAACGTCAACCCCTACGCCTTCTCCGTGGACCTGAACGGCCAGTGGTTCACCCAGAAGGGCAAGATGATCGCCTACTACGGGCAGATCCGGTTCCAGGCTCTGTCGGCGGGTCCGCTCGACCGCCTGGTCGCGGCCAACTTCCACTCGCCGCTGTACGCCCAGGACTGGGTCGTCGCGGAGGGCCGGGGAAAGCTCCTGCTCGCCGACCGCGGCTTCGACGTCAACTCCTTCGACCTCGACGGCGGTAACCTGACGATCCGGGCGACGAACCTGCTCGCGTTCCAGCCCGGGCTCGAGCTCAAGCAGTCGATCATTCCGGGGTTCCTCACCCTGCTCGGCACGGGGCGCTTCGTGGCCGCTTCCAACGGGCCGGTGCACTTCGTGGAGCCGCCGATCCGGGTGGACCCCCAGGCCCTGCTCGGATGGGCGGACTGCCCGTCGCCCTGTCATCACTATGACCACGGCTACCTGCGCGGAGTCCTCGGTGCGGCGCGGATGACGTTCGGCGTCGGCGGTGTCTCCGGCGAGGAGCACCAGTTCGACTTCACCGGTGAGGGAACGGTTCTCATGCAGTCGTCGGAGCACATCGCGACCTCCGACGCGATGCTGCGGGACCTCGAGGCCCAGGTCGGCATGCTCGGAGTCCCTGGCCTTCAGCGGCTGCACAGCGCGATCGGCCAGCGGCTCTCGGCCGAGCAGCGGTGAGGCCGTCACGGTGCGGAGGCCGGGAGGTGGCCATGGTCCCGTACAATGGGCGCATGCTCCCGGTCTGACAGGTCTCTCAAGCGCGTCACGGGTGACATGACCCCGGACGCGCTTTGTCATGCTGTCGGCCTGCCAACCCTATTCCCCCAAGGGGAGCGTCACCACTGTGATCACTGCCAACGATATCGAGCTGCGCGCCGGGTCCCGGTTGCTCATCGAGGGCTCCAGCTTCCGGGTCAACCCCGGCGACCGGGTGGGCTTCGTCGGCCGCAACGGCGCCGGCAAGACCACTCTCACCAGAGTCCTCGCCGGAGAGGGCGTGCCGGCCGCGGGCTCGGTGAGCCACTCGGGCACGGTCGGCTATCTGCCACAGGACCCGCGGGACGGCGATCTCGAGGTGCTGGCCCGCGACCGCATCCTGTCCGCTCGCGGGCTCGATGAGGTGATCCGCGACCTGCGCGCGGCCGAGGAGCTCATGGCCACCGCGACCGGCCACGAGCGCGACCGCGCGGTCCGCCGTTACGGGCGGCTGGAGGACCGGCTGTACGTGCTCGGCGGTTACGCCGCCGAGGCCGAGTCCGCCTCCATCTCCTCGAGCCTCGGCCTGCCGGACCGGGTCCTCGGGCAGCCGCTGCGGACCCTGTCGGGTGGGCAGCGGCGCCGGGTCGAGCTGGCCCGCATCCTGTTCTCGGGCGCTGACACGCTGCTGCTCGACGAGCCCACCAACCACCTCGACGCCGACTCGATCACGTGGCTGCGCGACTTCCTCCGCTCGCACCAGGGCGGCCTGGTGGTCATCAGCCACGACGTGGACCTCCTCGACGCGGTGGTGAACCGGGTCTTCCACCTCGACGCCAATCGCAGCGTGATCGACATCTACAACGTCGGCTGGAAGACCTATCTCCAGCAGCGTGAGACCGATGAGCGGCGTCGCAAACGCGAGCGCGCGAACGCGCAGCGACAGGCGAGCACCTTGCAGTCACAGGCCGATCGGATGCGCGCCAAGGCGACCAAGGCGAAGGCCGCACAGCAAATGGAGCGCCGGGCTCAGCGGCTACTTTCCGGAGTCGAAGATGAACGTCGAGCGGACAAAGTCGCCAAAATCCGCTTTCCCGATCCGGCCACATGTGGCCGGACTCCGCTCACCGCGGAGGGTTTGTCGAAATCGTACGGATCTTTGGAGATTTTCACCGACGTTGACCTAGCTGTCGACCGGGGCAGCCGCGTGGTGATCTTGGGGCTGAACGGCGCCGGGAAGACCACGTTGCTGAGGCTTCTCGCGGGGGCCGACAAGCCCGACGCCGGGAGGGTCGTTCCGGGTCATGGGTTGCGGCTGGGCTACTACGCGCAGGAGCACGAGACGCTGGACGTGGACCGCTCCGTGCTCGAGAACATGCGGTCCGCGGCGCCCGATCTGGTCGAGCTCGAGGTCCGCAAAATCCTCGGATCCTTCCTGTTCACAGGGGATGACGTCGACAAGCCCGCAGGTGTGCTGTCCGGCGGTGAGAAGACCCGGCTGGCGCTGGCCACGCTCGTGGTGTCCAGCGCGAACGTGTTGCTGCTCGACGAGCCCACCAACAACCTCGACCCGGCCAGCCGTGCGGAGATCCTCGCGGCCCTCCGCACATTCGCCGGAGCCATCGTTCTGGTGACCCACGATGAGGGCGCTGTGGAGGCCCTGCAACCGGAAAGAGTGATTTTGCTGCCAGATGGCATTGAGGACGTCTGGAGCGAGGATTTTGGTGATCTGGTGGCACTCGCCTGACCTGCACAGGACGGCAGCAGATCTTTTCTGGCGTAGTGGGTAGCCGATCCGGCCGGAATGACTGATCATGGCGGGGGATACGCAGCGGTCACCACATCACTACGGGAGGTACTCGTGGCCGAGACCCTTAAGAAGGGCACCCGCGTGACCGGTGCCGAGCGAGACAAGCTGGCGGCGGACCTCAAGAAGAGGTACGAATCCGGCGAGAGCATTCGCGCTCTGGCTGCCGCCACCGGCCGCTCGTACGGATTCATTCATCGCATCCTCACGGAGTCCGGCGTGAATCTGCGCGGACGCGGTGGAGCGACACGCGGTAAGAAGTCCTGACAAGCACCCCCGCACGAACGCATCGGAACCCGATCCGCCACCGTGGTCGCCCCGTCCGGCCCCGGTGGCGGAGCACGCTGGACCTCTCCGGCAGCCTTCGCCACCGCTGCCGGTAAGGTCGGGCGCGATGGTGGGCGGGTGCTCACCCGACGTGGCGGGACCGCTCCTGGTCTCGCCACGTCCGCGGGAAGGAGCCTGATGGTGAATTCGACGGTGGTCCTCGATGCCGGCGAACTGGCCGCCGCCGGATTGCTGCTGGACATCGACGGCGCGGTCGCGACGGTGACCCTCAACCGGCCCGAGCGGCGCAACGCCATGACCTTCGCCATGTGGCGCGGCCTGGCCCGGATCGGGGACTCGCTGCCCGAATCCGTGCGTGTGGTCGTCCTCCAGGGGGCGGGACCGTCCTTCTCGGCCGGCATCGATCTGAGCATGTTCCAGCCCGCGGGGGCCGAGGGCGGAGACTCGTTCTTCAACTCCGCCGGAGCCGATCCCGCGGACACCGACCGGCTCATCGCCGGGCTGCAGGAGGGCTACACCTGGCTGCGCCGTCCAGAGATCGTTTCCATCGCGGCCGTGCGCGGTCACGCGATCGGCGGCGGATTCCAGCTCGCACTGGCCTGTGACCTGCGTGTGCTCGCCGACGACGCCCAGTTCTGCATGAAGGAGACAGCGCTCGGGCTGGTCCCCGACCTGACCGGCACCAAGCCGCTCGTCGAGACCGTGGGGCTGTCGCGCGCGATCGAACTGTGCCTGACCGCCCGGACGGTCCACGCCGACGAGGCGGCACGCCTGGGGCTCGCGGAGCTGGTCGTGCCCGGTGCCGAGCTGGACGGAGCGGTGCGCGATCTCACCGGGGCTCTGCTGGCCGTCAATCCCGGCGCGGCCGTCGCCACCAAGCGGCTGCTCCAGCAGGCCTCCCGCAACAGCCTCGAGGAGCAGGCCGCCGCCGAACGCCGGGAGCAGGCCGGCCGGCTCAAGGAGCTCTTCAGCGCCTCCTGACCGCCTGCGTCGGCAACCCCGCCCCGCTGCGGAATAATTCAGGCGCTTACATGATTACAGGTGGTTGATATCCCTCCGTCGACCCCTGGGAGGCTGCTGTGGCGATGCCGGGACACGGGAGCAATTATTCGGTGATGGCATCGTTTCGCCGCGACAGCTCGGTGACCGAGCAGAAGCTGAAGCCGGGGACGGTCAAGCGGATCATGGGCTACGCCCACCCCTACGTCCGCGAGCTCACACTGTTCCTCACCCTCAACGCCATCGCGGCCGGCATCGTGGCGGCGGGCCCGCTCCTGCTGAAGTGGATCATCGACTGGGGGATCGTCCCCGGCCGGGTCGAGGTCGTCGCCTGGCTCGCGGCCGGGGTCGCCGCGCTGGCCCTGGTCGAGGCGGTGTTGTCACTCGCTCAGCGGTGGTATTCCGCGCGCATCGGTGAAGGTCTCATCTACGACCTGCGCACGCAGGTCTTCGACCACGTGCAGCGGATGCCCGTGGCCTTCTTCATGCGGACGCAGACGGGGTCGCTGGTGAGCCGGCTCAACAGCGACGTCATCGGCGCCCAGCGCGCACTGACCACCACGCTGTCCTCGGTGGTCTCGAACGTCATCAGCCTCGTGCTGGTGCTGATCGTGATGCTCTGGCTGTCCTGGCAGGTCACGTTTATCGCGCTCGTGCTGCTGCCCGTGTTCATCATCCCGGCCAAGCTCGTGGGCCGCCGGCTGCAGAAGATCACTCGGGAGCAGATGCAGCTGGACGCCGAGATGAGCTCCCTGATGACCGAGCGGTTCAACGTGGCCGGGGCGATGCTCGCCAAGCTCTACGGCCGGCCCGCCGACGAGTCCGAGGCCTTCTCCGACCGTGCCGCACGGGTGCGCGACATCGGCGTCGTCGCCGCTATGTACGGCCGGGTCTTCTTCACCGCGCTGACGCTGGTCGCGGCGCTCGCCACGGCCCTGGTCTACGGGTTCGGCGGGGCCCTCGTCGTCAACGGCCACTTCCAGCTGGGCACGCTGGTCGCCCTCGCCGCCCTGCTCACCCGGCTGTACGGTCCCCTCACCGCGCTGTCGAACGTGCAGGTCGACGTGATGACCGCGCTCGTGAGCTTCGACCGCGTCTTCGAGGTGCTCGACCTCAAGCCCATGATCGCCGAGAAGCCGGGCGCGCGGCCGCTGCCGGCCATCGCGGACGGCGGCGCGCCGAAGATCGAGTTCGATCATGTGACGTTCCGCTATCCGGCGGCCGACGAGGTCTCGCTTGCCTCGCTGGAGTCGATCGCCCGGACCGACACCTCCCCGAGCCGGGAGGTCCTGCGGGATGTGACGTTCACCGCGGTCCCCGGGGAGCTCGTCGCCCTCGTCGGGCCGTCCGGAGCGGGCAAGACCACCATCACCCAGCTCGTCTCCAGGCTCTATGACACCACGGCCGGCGCCGTGCGGATCGCCGGGCAGGATGTCCGCGAGACCACCCTCGACGCGCTGCGCGGCGGCATCGGCGTCGTGACGCAGGACGCGCACCTGTTCCACGACTCGATCCGGGGCAACCTGGGTTACGCCCGGCCGGACGCCACGGACGCGGAGCTGTACGAGGCCCTGCGCGCCGCTCAGATCCTCGAGCTCGTCGACGCGATGCCGGACGGGCTGGACACCGTGGTGGGCGATCGCGGCTACCGGCTCTCGGGCGGGGAGAAGCAGCGGCTGGCCATCGCACGCCTGCTGCTCAAGGCCCCCTCGATCGTGGTCCTGGACGAGGCCACCGCCCATCTGGACTCCGAGTCCGAGGCCGCCGTGCAGCGCGCCCTGAAGACGGCCCTGGCCGGCCGCACCTCTCTGGTGATCGCCCACCGGCTGTCCACCATCCGGGAGGCCGACCAGATCCTCGTGGTCGAGGCCGGCCGCATCGTCGAACGCGGACGCCATGAGGAACTGCTCGCCCAGGGCGGGCTGTACCGCGAGCTCTACCGAACCCAGTTCGCCGTGCAGGAGCGCGGCGAAGAGGAGGTCGCGGGCGGCGTCGCGGGCGCGGTCGGCTGATCGCCGCCGGCCGCCCCGTAGGCAGCTGAGACGGCCCTGGAGGCGCGCAGCGTCCCTGGATGGCACCGAACTCCCCCATGAGCAGGACGACACCGCTGTCCGAGCGCCGGGTCGTAGCCGCGGAGCATGACTCCGCGATTTTGGGTAAGTAGCCAGACACCGGGGGTGGTGGGTGTGACAGGTGCGCGGGTTCGTGTCCGGATGTGTGTTGGGGTTCCGGCGCTGATGCTGACGCTGGCGGCCGGCGCGCTCGCCGGTCTGTCCGGCTGCGGTGCGGAGCGGTCGTCGGTGGTCGCGGTGAGCCAGGGTGGCGATCTGGGCCCGAACAGCCGGCCGGCCGGGCGGCCTTCGGCGGGCCAGATCTTCGCGCTCGTGAAACCGGGCGCGGCCGCCGGCGCGGTCCTTGTCGCGCGGGCGGCCGAGTCTCAGCCCGGGGGGCCGGAGACGCTCGTCCCCGTCAAGGTCCAGGCCTACAAATCCATGTCGCTCGCGCCAGCGGCCGTCATCCGGGTCACCGCGCCGTACTACGCCGGACACCTGTCCGACTGGATCAGCGGCGCCGCCGTGACCCCGCAGCAGTTCGCCACGCTCGTCCGCCGGGCGGAGGCGCGCTATGGCCCGCTGCCCGACCGCGCCCGCATGTTCCGCGTGACCCTGGACCCACGGGGCCGGGTGAGCCGGCTGCAGCACATCTTCAGTCCCTGACGGTCGTTCCGGGGACACCCCCCGGCCGACGAGGCTTCACCCCGTGTCTCACCCACCGTAATCGGGCACTCACCCCTCGCGTTACAGTTGGGAGTGCGACGATCAAGGAGAGGTGAGCAGGGTGCGGCTGACCATGAATCGCGGGCTAGGGCGCTACACCGTCCTGGTGGTCGGACTCGGCGCCGCCGGCGTGGCCATCGGATGGCTCAGCCCAGGGATCAGCGGCCTTGTGCCGGCCGGCGCCCGCCCACCCGGCCAGCGCCCTGGGGGGATGCGGGCCGAAGCACTTTCCCACCAGTTGCGGCCGCGTCACGCGAGTAGCGAGGGCCTGCGTCCGAGGCGGTAGCCGAGGCGAGCGAGTTCACGGCCGGCGATGCGTTCCACCTGTGTCACCTGTTTCCCGCTGAGACGGTCCTGCCATCGGCCGACGCCATCTGGGTCGTGGTCGCCCGCGCGCACAAGGCCGGAGAGGCTCGTCCTGGAGACCGGGGCGCCGAGATAGGACGACACCTCGGCGGCGATCTTGCGCGGATGCGCCACGAGGTCTTCGTAGCGGATGGTCAGCAGTTGCTCCTCCGGAGTCTGGGCGCGCAGCCGCGCGCTCAGCCGGACCGAGCCGCGCCAGCGCAGCGCGCACTTCACCGCGAGTCCCGCCTGCGGCCAGCGGATCCGGTCGACGGGATCGTCGACCCCGAGGAAGGGGTTGGGGAAAACCTCGTCCAGGTTGACGAACCCGGGCTTGAACCAGGCCAGGCAGTTCTCGTCGTCGAGCATGTCGGCGACCACGTCCCGGCCGTCCCGGATCACCTGCAGAAACTGTGCGTCCGGGAACGCGTCGAACAGCACGTCGGCGCTGTAGAGCAGGTCGGGAGAGGCATCGGCGAACCTGTGCACCGTATGCGGCTTGACGCACAGAGCGGTGCCGTCCGCGACCGCGGACTCCGGCACCCCGCCGAGGTCCCTGCATTCCGGTGAGCAGGTGGCGCAGCCCTGTGGCGTGATGCGCCACGCCTCGGCGTAGGCGTCGCGCAGCACCCGGGCGGCGCCGCGCTCGCTGTCGGTGGCGATCGACGGCCGGCGTGCGAAGGCGTAGGTGGTGCGGAGCAGCGCGGAACGGCCGACGGTGAGGTGGAAACCCGGGGAACGTTTGAGTGCGCGCGCCAGCAGGTCCGTGCCGGAGTGGGGGGCGCCGACGATGAACACCGGCTGCCGGACCTTGGTGTCGTTGATCACCAATATGTGTGGTGTTGAGCTCATAGCTCGCACCAGTGTTTCACCCCCGGCGGCCCGGTGCCGCCTCTGCCGCGTCATGTCGTGCTTGTGTCTTGCACTGGGATCGTACGGCCAGGAGCGGGCTGCCCGGGGCATCTCCTGCCATATCGGGCAAGCCGGTGGCCCGTGATCATCAATGGGGCCGGACCCTCTACCATGGGGGCTCCGATGGCGCTCCCTCCACGCCCGGACACGCTCGCACGCGGACGTCCCCACGGGGGCAGTGTCATCCGCTCCGCACCACAGGTCCGCTTCGCAGGGGCCGTGGGCTTGGGGAGGCCGGGGTCTTCCGCTGGAGAGGCTTCTCCTGAGAGGCTTCTCACCGTCGCGGAGCAAGGAGGGGTCGATGAGCGGCGGCGCTCAGGATGGCGCTGGGGAGGGGTCCGATTGTCCTCGCGTGCGTCCGCCGCGGTTGCGGCCAGGTGACCGGGTCGCGGTGGTGGCGCCCAGCGGTGCCGTCGATCCCGTGCGCCTGGAGTCCGGGTGTGCCCGGCTCCGCAAGCTCGGTCTCGACGTGGTCATCGGCGAGCACGCCCTCGAGCGCGCGACCCTCACCGGTTCGGCCCGCGGGCCCGCCGGGTGGTACGGCCTGGCGGGCGGCGACGCCGAGCGGGCCGCCGACCTCAGTGCGGCCTGGTGCGACCCGGACGTACGGGCGGTGCTCTGCGCCCGTGGCGGTTACGGCGCCACCCGGGTCCTGCCCCATCTGGACTGGACGGCCCTGGCCACGGCGGGGCCCAAGCTCCTGCACGGCTCCAGTGACGTCACCGCGCTGCACGTGGCCCTCGGGAGCCGGCTCGGCCTCACCACCTCCTTCGGCCCCATGATCGCCGGACTGGTCGCCGACGGCGAGTCGCGCTCGATGGCCCATCTCGAGGCGGCGCTGTCGGGCGACGGCGCGCCGGTGAGCGGCACGCGGGCGATCGCCCGCGGGTGGAGCCGGGGCGTCCTCACCGGCGGCAACCTGTCGCTGCTGACCGCCCTGCTCGGTACGCCGTACGCACCTGCGCCCGCGGCCGGCGGCATCGCCTTCCTGGAGGACGTCGCCGAGTCGCCGTACCGGGTCGACCGCATGCTCACGCAGCTCTCACAGGCGGGGTGGTTCGATGCCGTGGCGGGGGTGGCGCTCGGCAGCTGGACCGGCTGCGGCGACCCCGCGGAGCTGCAGGCGGTGCTGACCGGACGTCTGCGCCCCCTGGGCGTGCCCGTGCTCGCCGGACTGCCGGTCGGGCACGGCCGCGAGCAGTTCACCGTGGAGCTCGGCGGAGTTGTCGAGCTCGACGCCGACGCCTGCACTCTCGCGCCGTGCGGTGGCCGGTGAACCGTTATGGGGGCGACGAGACAGCGCTGGACTCCTTCGTGGTGCTCGTCGCCGAGAACCTCGGCTACGCATGCCGGCGGGTGCCCGGGGACGTCATGTTGCTGGAGGGCGCCAATCGGTTGCACGTGAGCATGCGCAACCTGCGCCAGCTGGCGCGGCTCGTCCCGCGCGACGACTGGCCCGCGCTCGTGGCCGACCACGTCTCCACGATCGTCACCGCCATCGAGGAGCCGCTGGACCTGAGCGACTTCGAGCTCGCGCAGCACCTGCTGCGGACCCGGATCTATCCGGCCGAGGCCGACAATGGCATCCTGGCCGCCCGGCCGTTCGCCCCCGGGCTGATCGAGGCCGTGGTGGTCGACACTCCGACGACGGTCCGTACGGTCACCATCGAGGAGAGGGCGGGCTGGCCGGTGTCCGGCGACGCGCTCTTCATGCTCGGCCGGTCGAATGTGCGTGCCGACGGCAGGCTGCAGGCCGAGGAGCACGAGCTGGGCGCCGCGCGCGTGACCGTGCTGCAGGGATGGACCTTCTATGCCGCCACGCATCTCGCGTGGCTCGAGGAGTATCTCTGCATCGGGCCGTACGGCGCCCTGGTGGTGGCACCGAACCGCAGCCTCATCGTCGCCTACCCGATCCAGCCCGGCGCCTGCCGCGACGCGGTCGTCACGGCGGCCACGGAGCTGCAGGCCCAGGCGCACCAGGCCTACGAGGAGGGTCCGGGCTCACTCAGCCCCCATCTGTTCTGGCGCCGGGCCGGCACCTTCACGCTGCTGGAGACCCGTTATGACGGGGACTCGCTGATCCTGCCGCCGGGCTTCCTGTCCGTGCTCCCCACGCTCGCCGCGGAACCCCGGACACCTGAGGCCTGAGCCGCACGGCACCTCTCAGCAGGGGATGGCCGGGTTCTCGTGTCCATCGAGCTCGTAGGCGGTGTGGATCAGCGGCACGTGGCTGAACGCCTGGGGGAAGTTGCCGACCAGCCGGCGCGTCCGCGGGTCGTACTCCTCCGCCAGCAGCCCCACGTCGTTGCGCAACGACAGGAGCCGCTCGAACAGGTCACGCGCCCCTTCGAGGTCACCGATGAGACGCAGCGCGTCGGCCAGCCAGAACGAGCAGGCCAGGAAGGCCCCCTCCTCGCCGGCCAGCCCGTCGTCCGACTCGCCCTTGTGGGTCGGGTAGCGCCGGACGAAGCCGTCAGCGGCGAGCTCGCGCTGCACGGCGCGTACGGTCCCGACCACGCGGGGGTCCCGCGGGGACAGGAAGCCGACCTGCGGAATGAGGAGAAGGGAGGCATCGAGGTCCGCGGAGCCGTAGGTCTGGGTGAAGGTGCCGCGTTCGGCGTCGAAGCCCTGCTGGCACACCTCCTGGTGGATCCGGTCGCGGATCTTCCGCCAGTGATGGACGGGTCCGGGCCGGCCGAACTCCTCCACAGTCCGCACCGCCCGGTCGAACGCGACCCAGCACATCACCTTGGAGTGCACGAAGTGACGGCGTTCGGCGCGGATCTCCCACAGCCCCTCGTCCGGCTCCGTCCAGCGCCGCTCCAGCATCCGTAGCAGCGCGCGCTGCATCGACCACACATGCTCGCCCGGCTCCAGCCCGGCGCGCGTCGCCAGATAGATGGAGTTCATGACCTCCCCGGGCACGTCGAGCTGGAACTGGCCGACCGCGGCGTTGCCGACCCGGACCGGTCGTGCGCCCTGGTAGCCGCTCAGCCACTCGATCTCCCATTCCGGCAGCCGCCGTTCGCCGGCGACGCCGTACATGATCTGGATCTTGTCCGGGCTCCCCGCCACCGCGCGCAGCAGCCACTCGTGCCATGCGCCGGCCTCACCAGTGAAGCCGCTGCGCAGCAGCGCCTCCAGGGTCATCGTGGCGTCACGCAGCCAGCAGTAGCGGTAGTCCCAGTTCCGGATCCCGCCGAGCGTCTCCGGCAGGGACGTGGTCGGGGCCGCCACGATCCCGCCGGTGGGGGCGTAGGTGAGCGCCTTCAAGGTGATCAGTGAGCGGGCGACGGCGTCGCGGTAGACGCCGTCGTAGGTGAACGACCGCATCCATTCATCCCAGAGCTCCTGGGTCTGCTCGAGGGCGACATGCGGGTCGACCGGCTTGGGCGGGGGCAGGTGTGAGGCATGCCAGGTGAGGACGAAGGGGATCCGCTCGCCCTGCTCGACGGTGAAGTCCGCCTCGTGCGCGAAGTTCTCACCCTTGTGCGGGACCTCGCTGCGCAGCCAGACGGCGTCGGGGCCGGCGAGGCCGACCACCTGCCCGTCGGTCCTGCGCATCCAGGGGATCATGTTGCCGTAGTCGAACCGGATCCGCAGCTCGGCGTGCATCGGAACGGAGCCGCTGAGGCCCTCCACGATGCGCACGACGTCCGGCGCCTCACCGCGGTGGGGCATGAAGTCGATGATCCGCACGGTCCCGGTGGGGGTGTCCCACTCGGTCTCCAGGATCAGCGTGTCCTTCCGGTACCGGCGGCGGGTCGCGTAGCGGTCCCCTTCGACCGGAGCGATCCGCCAGTGCCCGTTGTCCTCGTCGCCGAGAAGTGCCGCGAAGCACGCGGCCGAGTCGAATCTCGGGAGGCACAGCCAGTCGACGGATCCGTCCCGGCTGACCAGCGCCGCACTCTGCATGTCGCCGATCAGCGCGTAATCCTCGATCCGTCCCGGCACTCTCGCCTCCAGATTCGTCCGCCCGTAGTGACCTCTAAAGCCCGCGCAGGGTGATTAACGTATCCCCTGCGTTGCGGCCCCTCCGCCCGGCCCCGGACCGGCGGAGCGCGCGCCAGCGACATGGAGGGCAAAGCCTTGCCCGGAACCCTTTTCACGAGAGCAGGAGCATGCGAGCTTTGGCGAAAGGAAGAGCTAGCACCCATCCGCCGGGAGTGGAGTCCATGCGCATACGTGACGTTCTGCGGGTCAAGGGAAACGCCGTCGCAACGGTCCGGCCGGAGGCCACCGTCCGCGAGCTGGTCGAAGCGCTGGCAGAGCGAAACATCGGGGCCCTGGTCGTCTCCACGGACGGGGAGACCATCGCGGGCATCGTCTCCGAGCGCGACGTCGTACGGCGGATGCGGGACCGGGGGGCCGCGCTGCTGGACGACCGCGTCAGCGACATCATGACGGCGAACGTCCGCACCTGCGGTCTGGACGACAGGGTCGAAGGCTTGCGCGGCATCATGACGGAACACCGCATCCGCCACCTGCCAGTGGTCAAGGACGACCGGCTCCAGGGGATCGTGAGCATCGGCGACGTCGTCAAGAGCGCCATAGAGGAGCTGGAGACCGAGCGGCAGCACCTGGTCGGCTACATCCAGACCGCTCAGACGTAGGTGGGCAGCGGCCGCGGCGGCGGGTCGGTGACCACGCCGCGATAGCCGCCTCCCGGAGCGGCGCGAGCCCGGCCGCCTCGTACCCAGGCCCGGTGCTGTAGGCCGGCAGCTCGGCCGGCCTCCTGCTGGAACGCGCCGGGCGCACCCCGGGCCGCGGCGGCGAGGTCGATGGCGTGCTGTCGGCACCTGGATCGTCATCGCCGGCTGCCTGGTCATGCTGCTGTGGATCCCGCTGCGGCAGCGTCCGGGACCGGCCCCGGAGCACCCCTCGCCCGAGCCCGCGAGGGAGGCGCGCCTCATCCGGGGAAGGGGACCCTTGTGACCACGCGGCCCGGCGACATCCGACCGTACGGACGCACGTTCTTCGGGCATCCTCGCGGCCTCGCCACGCTGTTCATGACCGAGATGTGGGAACGCTTCAGCTACTACGGGATGCGCGCGATCCTCGTGCTGTTCCTGGCGGCGCCGGCCACCACCGGGGGCCTCGGACTGCCGCAGGGCACCGCCAAGGCCCTCGTCGGTGTCTACATGGCCGCCGTCTACCTCGTCGCGCTCCCTGGCGGGTGGCTCGCGGACCGCGTGCTCGGGTCCCGCCGGGCGGTCCTCCTCGGCGGCGTGATCATCATGCTGGGGCACATCGCCATGGCCATCCCGGGTGGCCCGGGGACCGTCTACACCGGCCTGACATTGATCATCGTCGGCACCGGGCTGCTCAAGCCCAACATCGCCTCCCTGGTCGGGCGTCTCTACAGAGCCGATGAGGACGCCCGCCGCGACGCGGGCTTCTCGCTGTTCTACATGGGCATCAACCTCGGCGCGCTACTCGGGCCGTTCATCGCGGGGACGCTGGCCCAGAAGGTCAGCTGGCACCTGGGCTTCGGGGCGGCGGCCGTGGGCATGGCGGCCGGCCTGATCCAGTACGTGATCGGCCAGCGGTATCTCAAGGACGGCGGACCGCCGCACCGGCTGACACCGGAGGAGCGGCGGCACTTCGCCAGGTGGGGGACGATCGGCCTCCTCGGGGCGGTGGCCTGCGTCGCCCTCGCCGCCATGACCGGCGTGCTCTCGCTGGACGCCCTGACCTGGGCGCTCACCGTGATCTCCATCCTTGTCGCGGTCGGCTACTTCGCGTTCATGTTCTACGGCAGTCATGAGATAGCTCCGCAGGAGCGGTCACGGCTGAGGGCCTACGTCTGGCTGTTCGCCTCCGCGGCCGTCTTCCAGATGATTTACGACCAGGGCGCCACGGAGCTGTCGGTCTTCGCCAGCGAGCAGACGGACCTGTCCGTCGGCGGCTGGCTGATGCCGTCGAGCTGGCTCCAGTCGGTCAACCCGGTCATGGTCCTCCTGCTGGCTCCGGCCTTCGCGGCGCTGTGGGTCCGGAGCGGCCACCGGATCAGCACCCCCGTGAAGTTCGCCCTCGGCCTGGCGCTGGCCGGGGTCTCCTTCCTGGTGATGTCGCTGGCCGCGGCGGGCGCCTCCGGGGGCGCCAGGGTCTCGGTGGGGTGGCTGCTCCTCACCTACCTCGTCCAGACGGCCGGGGAGCTGTGCTTGAGCCCTGTGGGCCTGTCGGTCACGGCCAAGCTGGCCCCGGCCGCCTTCGCCGGCCAGATGATGGGCGTGTGGTACCTCGCCACCTCGGTCGGCGACGCCATCGGTGGTCAGCTGACCCGGCTGTCGGGCACCGCGCTGTCCCAGCCGGCCTACTTCCTGTCCCTGGCGCTGATCGCGCTCACCGCCGCGGGCCTGCTGGTGCTCTTCGCCCCGGCACTGCGGGGGCTGATGGGCGAGCACCGCAGGCCCGTCTAGGCGGGGGCGGACGGCCCGCGAAGGATGGGCCGGAGCCGGTCCAGAACCGCGGGGTCCTCGATCGTCGGCGGCACCGGTGTCTCATGGCCGTCCGCGAGCCCCCGCATGGTCGCGCGGAGGATCTTGCCGGACCGCGTCTTCGGCAGGGCCGGCACGACCGACACCTCCTTGAACGACGCCACCGGGCCCACCTGCCGTCGCACCGCGGCCGCGAGTTCGGCGCTGAGCCGGCCGGCGTCGATGTCGGCTCCGCTCTTGAGCACGACGAAGCCGCGCGGCACCTGGCCCTTGAGATCGTCGTGCACGCCGATGACCGCGCACTCGGCCACCGCCGGGTGCGCCGCGATGACCTCCTCCATCGTCCCCGTGGACAACCGGTGGCCGGCCACATTGATCACATCGTCCGTGCGGCCCATCACCCAGACGTAGCCGTCCTCATCGATGTGACCGCCGTCCCCGGTGAGGTAGTGCCCCGGATAGCGCGAGAGGTAGGACTCGACGAAGCGCTCGTCGTCCTGCCACAGCGTGGGGAGCGTGCCGGGTGGCATCGGGAGCCGGATCACGATGTCGCCGTCGTCGCCGGGAGCGGCCTCGCGGCCGTCCGGCGTGACCACCCGTACGTCGTATCCGGGCACCGGGACGGTGGGGGATCCCGGCTTCAAGGGCAGGTGCTCGAGCCCGCGCGGGTTGGCGACGATCGGCCAGCCCGTCTCGGTCTGCCACCAGTGGTCGATGACCGGCCGGTCCAGCACGTGGGAGGCCCACCGGTAGGTGTCGGGGTCGAGCCGCTCGCCGGCCAGGAACAGGGTCTCCAGGGCGGACAGGTCGTGAGCGGCCATGAGCTTGGCCTCGGGGTCCTCCTTCTTGATGGCACGGATCGCCGTCGGCGCGGTGAACATGGCCTTGACCCGGTGTTCGGCGGCCACCCGCCAGAACGCGCCCGCGTCCGGCGTGCCGACGGGTTTCCCCTCGTAGAGCACGGTGGTGCAGCCGGTCAGCAGTGGCGCGTAGACGATGTAGGAGTGGCCGACGACCCAGCCGACGTCCGAGGCGGTCCAGAACACGTCGCCGGGTCCGACCCCGTAGATGTTCTCCATGGACCAGCGGAGCGCGACCGCGTGGCCGCCGTTGTCGCGGACCACGCCCTTCGGCCGCCCGGTGGTGCCGGAGGTGTAGAGGATGTAGAGCGGGTCGGTGGCCGCGACCGGGACGCACTCCGCCGGGCGGCCCCGCGCCACGGCCTCGTCCCATTCGACGTCGCGTGGCCGGATCAGGTCGGCGCGGGCACCCGGCTCCGGCGCCTCCGGCCGTTGCAGGATGACGCAGTGGCCCACCTGGTGCGATGCCAGCTCGAGCGCCGCGTCGAGCATCGGTTTGTACGGCAGGACCCGTGCCCCCTCGACCCCGCAGGACGCCGAGACGATGACCTTCGGCCGTGCGTCCTCGACCCGTACGGCCAGCTCCTTCGGGGCGAACCCGCCGAAGACCACCGAGTGCACGGCGCCGAGGCGGGCGCAGGCGAGCATGGCGACCACGGCCCGCGGGACCATCGGCATATAGATGATCACGCGGTCGCCGCGGTCCACGCCCAGCGCGCGGAGCGCGCCGGCGAAGGCCGCGACCTCGCGCGTCAGCTCGCGGTAGGTGTACGACCGGCCGGTGCCCGTCACCGGGCTGTCGTAGATGAGCGCGACCCGGTCGCCGTTCCCCTCGTCCACATGGCGGTCGAGCGCGTTCTCGCAGGTGTTCAGCTCACCGCCGGTGAACCAGCGGTGGAATGGCGGCGCCCCGTCGTCGAGCACGCGGTCGGGCGGCGTCGACCAGCGGATGTCGCGCGCCGCCAGTCCCCAGAAGCGGGTCGGGTCGGTGATGCTCCGTTCGTAGGTGGCCCTGTAGGCGCCCATCTGCCCTCCTCCGTGGTGACCGAGCGGGTCACACCTTCCTATGGGGCGATCTCCAGGCCGATTCGTCAAGGTCCGCGCCGGCTTCCTTAAATCAGTTGCCGGGTCGATGGCGACCGGCACGTATATCGTCCGCGGCCTTGGTAACGGCCACGCCTACAACTCACGGAGCCGGGCGCAGGATGCGCGGCCGGCCTCTATGTCCCCACGGGACCGTTCGGGCACACTGGAGCCGACTCGGCCCTGAGGGGGAGGTGCGCGGATGACGTCCGTCAGCTCACGACCGGAGCCGGCCGGTGCCCCGGACAAGGTGGAGCGACGCCGGGTGACGGTCGAGGGCGTCGTACAGGGGGTGGGGTTCCGGCCCTTCGTCCACCGGCTCGCGACCGAACTCGGGGTCGCGGGATTCGTCGGCAACGACTCCGGCTCGGTGTTCATCGAGATCGAGGGCGCGCGCAGGACGGTGGAGACGTTCCTGCGCCGGCTGCGTACCGACGCGCCCCCCCTGTCCCAGATCAGTGAGGTACGGGCGGAGCCGATGGCGCGGGCCGACGGCGAGGGGGCCTTCCGCATCGTGTCGAGCCGCGTCGCTCCCGGCGCCCGTACCCTCGTGCCGCCGGACGTGGCGGTGTGCGCCGACTGCCTGCGCGAGCTGTTCGACCCCGGTGACCGGCGGTACCGTCACCCGTTCATAACCTGCACGAACTGCGGCCCGAGGTTCTCGATCATCCGGTCCCTGCCCTACGACCGGCCCGCGACCACGATGGCCGGCTTCCCCATGTGCGCTGCCTGTGCCGCCGAGTATCACGATCCCGGGGACCGCCGCTTCCACGCCCAGCCGCTGTGCTGCCACGGGTGCGGCCCGCGCCTGACGTTCACCCGCGCGCAGGCCGCGGTGACCGGTTCCGACACCGCGCTTTCGGCGGCGCAACGGGCGCTCGCCGACGGGCTGGTCGTGGCGGTGAAGGGCATTGGGGGCTACCACCTCGCCTGCCGCGCCGACAGCCCCGCCGCGGTGCGGCGGTTGCGGGAGCGCAAGGCGCGCGGCGGCAAGGCCTTCGCGGTCATGGCGCGTGACCTCGCCACGGCGCATCGGCTGGCCGAGGTCGACGAGGCCGAGGCCGCGGTGCTGCTCGGCTCCGCGCGGCCGGTCGTGCTGCTGCGCCGGCGGCCGGGCGCACCGGTCGCGGCGGAGGACGTGGCGCCCGGTAACCCGTTGCTCGGGGTCATGCTGCCCTACTCGCCGCTGCACCACCTGCTGTTCGCACCCATCCCCGGAGGTACGGCTCGGCCGCCCGAGGTGCTCGTGATGACGAGCGCCAACCTGTCCGAGGAGCCGATCTGCTTCGACGACCAGGACGCGCGGGACCGGCTGCCGCTGCTGGCCGACGCCGTGCTGGCCCACGACCGGCCTATCCACGTGCCGTGCGACGACTCGGTCGTGCGGGTCGTCGACGGGCGGGAGTTGCCGATCCGGCGCTCGCGCGGCTATGCCCCGCTGCCCGTACGGCTTCCGGCCGCCGCCGAGCCCATCCTCGCGGTCGGCGGGGAGCTCAAGAACACCTTCTGCGTCACGGAGGGACACCACGCCTTCTGCTCCGCACACGTCGGGGACATGGGAAACCTCGAGACGCTGCGGGCCTTCGAGCGCTCCGCCGCCCAGCTCGCGACCCTCTGCGGATCCCGCCCCGTAAGGCTCGCGGCGGACGCCCACCCGGGCTATCTCACCCGCCGCTGGGCGGAGGACCACGCCGCCGACCGGCCGCTGCATCTCGTGCAGCATCACCACGCGCACGTCGCCTCGCTGCTGGCCGAGCACGGCCGGCTCGGCGAGCCGATCGTGGGGGTCGCCTTCGACGGGACCGGCTATGGCCTCGACGCCGCCGTTTGGGGCGGCGAGGTGCTGTTGCTCGGGCGTGACAGCCATCGCTTCACCAGGGCCGGCCATCTGCGTACGGTGCCGCTGCCGGGCGGGGACGCCGGGGTGCGCAACCCATGCCGCATGGCGCTGTCGCATCTCGCCGCCGCGGACGTGCCCTGGGACCCCGATCTGCCACCGGTGGCCGCCTGCTCGCCGGCGGAGCTGAGGGCGCTGCGGTCCCAGCTGCGCAGCAGGCTCGGCTGCGTGGACTGCACGAGCATGGGTCGGCTGTTCGACGCCGTCTCCTCGTTGCTCGGCGTCCGGCATCGCATCGGCTATGAGGGGCAGGCGGCGATCGAGCTGGAGGTCCTCGCCGCCGGCGCCGGGGGCACGCCGCCGGCCCTGCGGCTGACCGTGGGCACTGACGGAGTGATGGATCCGCGTCCCATGCTGCGCGGTCTCATCGCGGGCCTGCGCGCCGGCACGCCGGTGGCGGACCTCGCGGCGGGCTTCCATGAGGCGGTGGCGGTCGCGGTGGCCGAGACCGTGACGTCGGCGGGCCGGCGGGCGGGCGTACGGCTCGCCGGGCTCACCGGCGGGGTCTTCCAGAACGTGCTGTTGCTGCGCGCCTGCCGTGACCGGCTGCGGGAGGCCGGCTTCGAGGTGCTGATCCATCGGGTCGTACCACCTAATGACGGCGGTTTGGCTCTCGGGCAGGCCGCGGTGGCCGCTTTGCAGGCAAATGATCAAAGAATTGTGGACAGGCCGCAATTCCGGCCTGCCAATGATCCACAAACGTGATGGGCGGACGACTACGCTCTGTCGACCAATTCAGGGTCGTCCGTATCGCGGGGAGATTGTCTCTTTTGCCTCTTGCGGCCACCACGGAGCGGAGGTACGGTCTGTGAGTTATCCGGCACAAGTCGTCATCAGGGAAGTGATCCAATGCCGTGGGCGCCCGGTCAGATGGCACGAGTTCTAGCCCGAAGAGAGGCACCCGGGCGAGAGCTGGCGGACGCCGCTGAGGCGATCGCGGTGACCTGCCATTCGATGGCGGTCCGGTTCCATCGCGGTGGGCGGCTTTTCACCTTTGGCAATGGCGGCGCGGCCACCGATGCCCAGCACATAGCCGTCGAGTTCGTGCATCCCGTCATCATGGGCAAACGGGCGCTCCCGGCGCTGTCGCTGACCGGAGACGTCGCGACCCTCACCGGTGTGGGGGCGGCGTCCGGGTTCGGTGACGTCTTCGCCCACCAGCTCCACTACCTGGCGGAGGCGGCGGACATCGCCCTGGGCATCTCCCCGGACGGCCGGTGCGACAACGTGCTGAAGGGCCTGGAGACCGCGAAGGAGTCCGGCCTCCTGACCGTCGCGCTGCTCGGCGGCGACGGCGGCCGCATAGCCGGCAGCCCGGCCGTGGACCATGCCCTCGTGGTCCGATCCGATGATCACAAGGTCGTCAAGGAGGTGCACGTCACCATGTACCACGTGCTTTGGGAACTGGTGCACGTGTTCTTCGAGCGGCCGAGCGTCCTCGCCACCGGTGCGGTCGCGTGAACCACTGCGAGGGCGACCACTGCGTCACCTGCTCTGACGAGGCGGTCCGGGTGCGGGTCGTGCGGCTGCTCGGCGATGACCTCGCGGAGGCGGACGTGGGCGGTGGCCGGACCGAAGAGGTCAGCGTCGCGCTCGTGGACGTCACCGTCGGTGACGTGATTCTGGTCCACGCGAAAGAGGCGATAGGGGTCGTCTCGTGACCGAGATGCAGGACCTCTACCCCTTCCTGTATTCGGGCGACACCGACCTCCAGGCAGTGCTCGCGGACGTGCGCCGGTCGACGGTGGAGAAGGCGAACGAGATCGTGGGCCTCCGCCGCGCCGTGCTCGAGCAGGACGGCGCGCGGATGGCCGCCTGTGCCGTCCGGATGGCCGAGGCGTTCAGGGCCGGTGGGCGGCTGTTCACCTTCGGGAACGGAGGGAGCTCGACCGACGCCCAGGACGTCGCCGCGCTGTTCCTCAATCCGGGTGGCGAGGCGCGCCCGCTGCCGGCGCTCGCGCTCACGACCGACATGGCCGTGGTCACCGCGCTGTCCAACGACGTCGGGTTCGAGGTCGCCTTCGCGCGGCAGCTCGCGGCCTTCGGCCGCCCCGGCGACATCGCCTTCGGGTTGTCCACAAGTGGCAATTCGGCCAATCTGATCAGTGCCTTCAAGGAGGCGATGCAGCGAGGAATGCTGACGGTGGGAATGGCCGGTTACACCGGCGGGCAGATGGCAGGGCTGGAGGGACTCGATTACCTCTTCGTGGTCCCCTCTCCATCTGTGCACCGCATCCAAGAAGCCCAGACGACCGTCTTTCACGTGCTGTGGGAGCTCACCCAAGAGGCTCTCTAGTCAGTGCGCCCCCCAGGGGCCCGTAGCGGCCCCTCCGATGACCGCCCTTGTCACGGTGGTAGAAATGACAACGGAAACAGAAGAAGCCGTAGTCCACATCCTCTGGATCAACGCAGGCCTCAGCTGCGATGGTGATTCCGTCGCCCTAACAGCGGCGACGCAGCCGAGTATCGAGGAAATAGTTCTCGGCGCGCTCCCCGGCCTCCCGAAGGTGGCCGTCCACTGGCCCTTGATCGACTTCGAGTGTGGGCCGGACAAGGGCGCCGACACGTTCATCGACTGGTTCTTCCAGGCCGACCGCGGCGAACTCGAACCCTTCGTGCTGGTGATCGAGGGCTCGATCCCCAACGAGGCCATCAAGGAAGAGGGCTACTGGAGCGGCTTCGGGAACAACCCCGACACCGGCCAGCCCATCACGACCAGTGAATGGCTCGATCGGCTCGCACCGAAGGCGACGGCCGTGCTGGCGGTGGGCACATGTGCCACCTACGGCGGAATCCACGCCATGGCCGGCAACCCCACCGGCGCCATGGGAGTCGCGGACTATCTCGGCTGGGATTGGAAGTCCAAGGCCGGGCTGCCGATCGTCAACGTGCCGGGCTGTCCGATTCAGCCCGACAACCTGTCGGAGACCATCCTCTACCTCCTCTACCAGGTCGCCGGACAGGCTCCGATGATCCCGCTCGACGAGGCGGGGCGGCCGACGTGGCTGTTCGGCCAGACCGTGCACGAGGGCTGCGACCGCGGCGGCTACTACGAGCAGGGCGAGTTCGCCAAGGAGTACGGATCGCCGAAGTGCCTGGTCAAGCTCGGGTGCTGGGGGCCGGTCGTGAAGTGCAACGTGCCCAAGCGCGGATGGATCAACGGCATCGGCGGCTGCCCCAACGTCGGCGGCATCTGCATCGCCTGCACGATGCCGGGCTTCCCTGACAAGTTCATGCCCTTCATGGACAAGCCGCCGGGCGCCACGGTCTCGAGCATGGCCAGCGGCGCGTACGGCGGCGTCATCCGGTCGCTGCGCAGCATCACGGCGAAGACCGTCGACAAAGAGCCCAAGTGGCGCAAGAAGGGCAAGGAGCTGGCGACCGGCTACAAGCCCTCGTGGTGATCGGAGGCATACGGCATGGCAACGCAAGACGGCATCGTCGAGATGGCATGGGACCCGATCACCCGCATCGTGGGAAGCCTCGGGATCTACGCCAAGGTCGACTTCAACAACAACCGCGTCACCGACTGCTACAGCACCTCCTCGGTGTTCCGCGGGTACAGCATCTTCATGAAGGGCAAGGACCCGCGGGACGCGCACTTCATCACCAGCCGGATCTGCGGGATCTGCGGTGACAACCACGCGACCTGCTCGGTGTACGCCCAGAACATGGCCTACGGTGTCCGCCCGCCGCACCTCGCGGAGTGGATCATCAACCTCGGCGAGGC
Organism: Streptosporangiaceae bacterium; assembly: GCA_025964715.1. Taxonomy (GTDB): domain Bacteria; phylum Actinomycetota; class Actinomycetes; order Streptosporangiales; family Streptosporangiaceae; genus Actinomadura_C. Next base: position 32,354 of record JAOPYH010000318.1, read on the forward strand.
GGCCGAGTACATGTTCGACCACAACATCTTCCAGGAGAACCTGGTAGGGGTCGACTACTGCGAGAAGATGGTCCGCGAGACCAACCCCGGCGTCCTGAACCTGGCCGAGCGGACCGAGGCGCCGCACGCGGCCGACCACGGCTACAAGACCATCGCCGACATCATGCGGTCGCTGAACCCGCTCGAGGGGGAGTTCTACCGCGAGGCGCTCCAGGTCAGCCGGAGCACGCGGGAGATGTTCTGCCTGATGGAGGGCAGGCACGTCCACCCGTCCACGCTCTACCCGGGCGGCGTCGGCACGGTCCCCACCGTGCAGCTGTTCACCGACTACCTCACCCGGCTGATGCGCTACGTCGAGTTCATGAAGCGTGTCGTCCCGATGCACGACGACCTGTTCGACTTCTTCTACGAGGCGCTCCCGGGCTACCAGGAGGTCGGCCGGCGTCGCGTGCTGCTCAACTGCTGGGGCTCGCTGAACGACCCGGAGTACTGCGACTTCACGTACAAGAACATGAGCAGCTGGGGCAAGAAGATGTTCGTCACCCCGGGCGTCGTCGTCGACGGCAAGCTCATCACCAACGACCTGGTGAACATCAACCTCGGCATCCGGATCCTGCTCGGCAGCTCCTACTACGACGACTGGGAGGACCAGGGCAAGTTCGTCACGCATGACCCGCTCGGCAACCCGGTCGATATCCGGCACCCGTGGAACCAGCACACCATCCCCAAGCCGCAGAAGCGCGACTTCGACAACAACTACAGCTGGGTCATGTCACCCCGGTGGTTCGACGGCACCGACAACCTCGCCCTCGACACCGGCGGTGGCCCGCTCGCCCGGCTGTGGTCGACGGCGCTGTCGGGCCTGGTCGACATCGGCTACGTCAAGGCCACCGGCAACAGCGTCGTGATCAACCTGCCCAAGACGATGTCCAAGCCGGAGAAGACCTTCGAGTGGAAGATCCCCACCTACAACGGGGAGCCGCTGTCCAACACGATCGAGCGCAACCGCGCCCGGACGTACTTCCAGGCCTATGCGGCCGCGGCGGCGCTGCACTTCGTCGAGCAGGCGCTCGCCGAGATCCGGGCCGGACACACCAAGACCTGGGAGCCGTTCAAGGTCCCGGACGAGGCGATCAGCTGTGGCTTCACCGAGGCCGTCCGCGGCGTCCTGTCCCACCACATGGTGATCAAGGGCGGCAAGATCGCGAACTACCACCCGTACCCGCCCACGCCCTGGAACGCCAGCGTGCGGGACGTGCACGGGACTCCCGGGCCGTACGAGGACGCGGTGCACAACACGCCGATCTTCGAGGAGAACTCGCAGGAGAACTTCAAGGGGATCGACATCATGCGGACCGTCCGTAGCTTCGACCCCTGCCTGCCCTGCGGTGTTCACATGTACACCGGCAAGGGCAAGTCTCTGGACAGGATCCACTCGCCACACGCCTTCACGGGGGAAGGCGGCTGATCAGTTCACCGTCGTGGTCACGCGGGTCCCCTCCGCGGGATCCGCGTGACCACCGCCACGACGACACATCCCTTGCCGGAGGTCCCCATGCCAGGAGCCGATACCGTCCGCGCCGCGGGCGACCGCGTTGAGGAACTGCTCGCCGAATTCGGTCATTCGGCCACCCGAGACAAGGCCGAGGAACTGGTCCGTTCGCTCGTCCAGATGTACGGGGCGGGCCTCGAGCGGATGCTGGAGATCGTCGGGGCCGAGACGGCACGGAAGCTCGCGGGTGACCCGCTGGTCGGCGCCTTGCTGGTCGTGCATGATCTGCATCCGCTGACCACGATGGAGCGCGTCCGCGGGGCATTGGACGCGGTGCGGCCCTATCTGGGCTCCCACGCGGGTGGAGTGGAGCTGCTCGGAGTCGACGATGCCGGGGTCGTCCGGCTGCGGCTCGAGGGGAACTGCCACGGCTGCCCGTCCTCCCAGGTCACCGCCACCATGGCCATCGAGCGCGCCATCTTGAAGGACGCGCCCGAGGTGACCAAGGTCCTCGTTGAGGGCGTTCAGGCCGAGCCCAAGCTGCTACAGATCCACCCCTACCAGGGCAGCGAGTGCGCGGTCCCCGAGGAGGCCGCCACATGAGCCTCCGGCGGTTCGCGGTAGAGCAGCCGGCGCCGTCCCGCGAAGGCGCGGAGGCGGAGCCGGAGCAGTGCGAGATGTGCGCGGAGCCGATCGCCGAGGACCACGGCCACGTGGTCAACACCGAGGATCGGAAGATCCTGTGCACCTGCCGCGCGTGCACCCTCCTTTTCACTCATGAGGGCGCGGCGGGACAGCCGGAGGCGCCGACGCGCCGATTCCGCACCGTGCCCGACCGCTATCGCTTCGACCCCTCCTTCAAGATGTTGGACGCCGACTGGGACGAGCTGGCGATCCCGGTACGCATGGCGTTCTTCTTCCACAACACGGCCATGGGCCGGACCATCGCGTTCTATCCCAGCCCCGCCGGTGCGACCGAATCAGAGCTCCCCATGGAGGCGTGGGACCGGGTGCTCGCCGGCAACCCCGCGATGGCCGACGCCCGGCCGGACATCGAGGCGCTGCTCATCGACCGCGCCTCCGGTGCCTATCTCGTGCCGATCCACGCCTGCTATGCGCTCGTCGGCCTCGTCCGGCTGCACTGGCAGGGCTTCGACGGGGGCGAGGAGGCCTGGAAGGCCATCGACGAGTTCTTCGCCGACCTGCGCGCCCGGGCGGGAGGCCGGCATGGCTGAGCTCACCTTCGAGTGCCTCGGGGCCCGCCCGGACCACTACGCCGCCGCGCCGAGCATGGTGTTCCGGCTCAGGATCACCGAGGCCGACCACGCTCCCGTCAACGCCATCGCGCTCCGCTGCCAGCTGCGGATCGAGCCGCAGCGGCGCTCCTACAGCAAGACCGAGACCCCGCTGCTCGCCGATCTGTTCGGCACCCCGGACCGGTGGGGCGACTCGCTCAAGCCACTGCAGTTCGCCATCGTGGCGGTGATGGTCCCGGGGTTCACCGGGACGACCGAGATCGACCTGCCCGTGCCGTGCTCCTACGACATGGAGGTCGCCGCGCACAAATACTTCGCCTCCCTCGAGGATGGCGAGATCCCCCTGCTGCTGCTGTTCAGCGGCACCGTCTTCCTCAAGGGGCCGGCCGGCTTCGCCGTGCAGCAGGTGTCGTGGGACTGCGAGGCCCAGCACCGGCTGCCGGTGGCGTCCTGGCGCGAGCTCATGGACCGCTATTTCCCCGGCTCGGGATGGCTGCGGCTCACCCGCGAGACCATCGCCGCGCTGCAGGCCTTCAAGGCCGACAAGGCGCTCCCGACGTGGGACGACGCGATCAACGCCCTCCTCGAGCGGGTGCGGTTGTGAACCCGCGGATGGACGTCGCCCGCAGGGTCGCCGACGCGGTGCTCTACGAGGGCTACCTGCTCTATCCCTACCGCGCCAGCGCTGTGAAGAACCAGGTGCGCTGGCAGTTCGGGGTCTTCGTTCCGCCGGCGTTCACCGCCACGGAGGAGGCCTCCGCCTGTCAGACCGAATGCCTGGTGGAGGGCGGCGACGTCGTGCACCTGCGGCCCCGGTTCCTGCACGTCCAGGAGCGTACGGCCGAAGGTGTGCCGCCGTTCGACGAGGCGACGGAGCGGGAGATCGACGTCGTTTGGCCGATGGCCGACCTGCTCGCCGGTGAGCTCGTCCACGACACCGAGATCGCGGGCGAGCGCCGGACCGACGACGGCGTGACCCGCGTCTGCCGGCCGCTCAGGGTGCGCGTCCGGGCCCGCGCCGAGGCACTGCCGGGCCCGTACGGGCTGGCCCGGCTGCGGATCCGGCTGGAGAACACCACCGAATGGTCCGGCGAAACCCGGCCCGACGCCCTGCGGTCCTCGCTGGTCGCCGCGCACACCCTGCTGACCGTCACCGGCGGCACCTTCATGTCCCTGCTGGACCCGCCCGAGTGGGCCAAGCCGGCCGCCGAGGCCTGCGAGAACCTGCACACCTGGCCGGTGCTGATCGACGACGACGTGGTGCTGTCCTCGCCCATCACGCTGTACGACCGGCCGGAGATCGCGCCCGAGAGCCCGGGCGACTTCTTCGACGCGACCGAGATCGACGAGCTGCTCAGCCTGCGCACCCTGACCCTGACCGAGGACGAGAAACGGGAGGTGCGCGGCACCGACCCGCGGGCCGCCGAGATCCTCGACCGGGTCGAGGCCATGCCCCCCGAGCTGCTCGAACGCCTGCACGGCGCGATCCGCTCCCCCGGTCCGCGGCGCGGCTGGGACCACCCCGTGGGTGCCGCCAAGCCGCCGATGTGGCGCGAGCCCACGATCGAGGACCCGGCGGGCGTCTTCGACACCGGCGGCCAGCCGTGGTGGGACCCGACGTCGGCGATGCCCGAGGAGCTCGGCGGCGGACGCCCTACGGCCGACCCGGAGACCGACAGCGTCCTGGTGGACGGAACCATCGTCGGCAAGGGCAGCCGGGTGCGCCTGCGGCCGTCCGGCCGGGCCGACGCGCAGGACATGTTCGTGGCCGGTCGGGTCGCCGGGGTCGAGGCGGTGCTGAGGGACGTCGACGGCGGGACGCACCTCGCGGTGATCCTCGAGGAGGATCCTGGCGCCGACATCCGCCGCGAGCAGGGCCGCTTCCTTTACTTCGCGCCCGAGGAGGTGGAGCCGGTATGAAGATCCTGGTAGCCGGAGTGGGGAACGTCTTCCTCGGCGACGACGCGTTCGGCGTCGAGGTCGCCCGGCGGCTCGCGGAGAGCGAGCTGCCACCCGGTGTGGACGTCGGCGACTTCGGGATCCGCGGCATCCACCTCGCCTACGAGCTCGGCGGCTACGACACGACGATCCTGGTCGACGCGGCGTCACGCGGTGGCCCGCCGGGCACCCTGTACGCGCTGGAGCTCGAAGACGGGGATCCGCAGGAGCTTGTCGACGCGCACGGCATCACGCCGGACGCCGTGCTCGACCTGGTCAAGGTCGTGGGCGGGCAGGCCGGGAGGGTGCTGCTCGTCGGATGCGAGCCCGCCGACGTCTCCCCGGGCATGGAGCTGTCCGAGACCTGCGCGGCTGCGGTCGGGCCGGCCATCCGGCTGGTTCGGGAACTCATCGAGGAGGAAATGCATGCTGAAGAGCATGGTGATCGGAGCGGTGCTGGCGGGGACGGTGGGGACGGCCTATCTGGTGGTGCAGTCACTGCCGGACATCGCCCGCTATTTCGAGATGCGGGAAATGTGACATGAGGCCGCGCAAAGGACCGATGTCGCGGACGCGTGACCGGGAGGTGAGCTAACGATGCATGAGGTCGGACTCGCCGAGGCGATCCTCGACGCGGTGGAGAAACGGGCCGCGGGCCGTCCGGTGGCCCGGGCGAAGGTACGTGCCGGCGCGCTCCTGCGCGTCCTCGAGCCCTCCATGGACCAGGCCTTCCACCTGGTGTCCGAGGGCACTGTGGCCGAGGGCGCCGCCATCGACCTGGTGGTGACACCGGCCAAGATCCTCTGCAGGGCGTGCGGCCACGAGGACGGCACCGTCGATCCACTGGCCGTCTGCCCCGCCTGCGGGGGCGCCGATGTCGACGTCTCCGGGGGAGACGAGCTGGTGCTGGAGTCCATCGAGATAGCGGAGGCCCGTGATGTGCCTGGGAATACCCGGCCAGATCGTGGAGATCCTGCAGGATCAGCCTGATCTCGCCAAGGTCGACGTCAGCGGTGTCCGCCGTGCGATCAACATCGGCCTGATCACAGAAGACAAGCCGGAGCCCGGCGACTGGATCCTCATCCACGTCGGATTCGCCCTTTCGAAGATTGACGAGGAGGAGGCCAAATCGGCCATGGACTTCCTCGAAGGGATCGGACAGGCCTACGCGGATGAGATCGACGCACTGAGGGAATCGAGGATCGAGTGATGCGATTCGTCGACGAGTACCGCGACGCGGAGAAGGCCAGGGCACTGGCCGCGTCGATCACGGCGCTGTGCGAGCCCGGCCGGTCGTACAAGTTCATGGAGGTCTGTGGCGGGCACACGCACACGATCTACAAGCACGGCCTGGAGGACTACCTCCCGGAGAACATCACGCTGGTGCACGGCCCGGGGTGTCCCGTCTGTGTGATCCCGATGGGCCGGGTCGACGACACGATTCACATCGCCGAGCAGCCGGACGTCATCATGACCTCATTCGGGGACATGATGCGCGTGCCCGGCGGGCGCGGGTCCTTCTTCGACTCCAAGGCGCAGGGTGCCGACATCCGGATGGTCTACTCGCCACTGGACGCCCTCAAGGTCGCGCGCAACAACCCGGACAAACAGGTCGTCTTCATGGCCATCGGGTTCGAGACCACAGCGCCGTCCACGGCGATGACCGTGCTGCGGGCCAAGGCCGAGGGGCTGCGAAACTTCTCGATCTTCTGCAACCACGTGACCATCATCCCGGCGATCAAGGCGATCCTCGAGTCTCCCGACCTGCGGCTGGACGGGTTCATCGGCCCTGGCCACGTCTCCACGGTCATCGGCTGCCGGCCGTACGACTTCATCGCGAGGGACTATGGCAAGCCGATCGTGGTGGCGGGCTTCGAGCCGCTGGACATCCTGCAGTCCATCCACATGCTGCTTGAGCAGCTCGCCGAGGGCCGTTCGGAGGTGGAGAACCAGTACGGCCGGGTGGTGCCGTGGGACGGCAACCTCAAGGCACTGAAGGCGATCAACGAGACCATGGAGCTGCGGCCCTACTTCGAGTGGCGTGGGCTGGGCTCCATCTCGCAGTCGGCGCTGCAGGTGCGCGAGGCCTATGCCGAGTTCGACGCCGAGCGCATCTTCGAGATCCCGGGCGTACGGGTCGCCGACCCGAAGGCCTGCCAGTGCGGTGAGGTCCTCAAGGGCGTGCTCAAGCCGTGGGAGTGCAAGGTCTTCGGCACGGCGTGCACCCCGGAGACTCCCATCGGAACCTGCATGGTGTCCTCCGAGGGTGCCTGCGCGGCCTACTACAACTTCGGCAGGTTCTCCCGCGAGCGGGTCCAGGAGGCGACCCATGGCTGAGAGGAGTGCCGACTGGGCGGAGGCGGCCGTACGCGAGCACGCCCACGTCGAGCAGGCCTCCCGGGAAGAGCAGGTGCTCGAGCGTATCGAGCGGGCCCGCGGCCGCAAGGCCCGGCTGCGCGAGGACAAGATCACCCTCGCGCACGGCGCCGGCGGCAAGGCCACGCAGACGCTCATCGAGGCGGTGTTCCTCGAGGCGTTCCGTAACCCCCTGCTCGAACCGCTCGGCGACGCGGCCCTCCTGAGCGTGGGCGGCGCCTCCCTTTCCTTCACGACCGACTCCTATGTCGTGTCGCCGTTGTTCTTTCCCGGCGGCGACATCGGTGACCTGGCCGTCAACGGCACGGTCAACGACCTGGCGGTCTCCGGCGCGGTGCCGCTGTTCCTGTCGGCCGGATTCATCCTGGAGGAGGGGTTCCCGGTCGATGACCTGCGGCGGATCGTGGGCTCGATGAAGCAGGCGGCCCACCGCGCCGGTGTGCAGATCGTCACGGGTGACACCAAGGTCGTCCAGCGTGGCAAGGCCGACGGCTGCTACATCAACACAGCGGGCGTCGGCGTCGTACGGCGGCCGCCGGCCGGTCCGATACGTCCGGGTGACGTCGTGCTGGTCTCCGGGTCGATCGGGGACCACGGCATGACGGTCATGCTGGCCCGGGGGGAGCTCGACATCGAGGCCGAGCTGCTGTCGGACACCGCGCCGATGAACGCGATGGTCGCCTCGCTGCTGGAGACCTGCGGCGACTCCGTGCACTGGATGCGCGACGCCACGCGCGGAGGAGTCGCGACGATCCTCAACGAGGCCGCGAGGGACGCCGGACTCGCCGTGGTGATGGAGGAGGACGCCATCCCGGTCCGCCCCGAGGTGCGCGGCGCCTGTGAGTTGCTGGGCATCGATCCGATGTACGTCGCCTGCGAGGGCCGCATGGTCACGATCGTCTCCGCGGACGTGGCCGACGCTGCCCTGGAGACGCTGCGCTCGCATCCGGTTGGAGCCGGCGCCGCGGTGATCGGCAAGATCAAGGACGACCCGCCTGGGCTCGTGCTCCTGCGCACGGCCTTCGGCGGCACCAGAATCGTCGACCTGCTGGTCGGCGATCCCCTGCCCCGCATTTGCTGAGGAGGAAATCATGGGCGAACCCGAGGATCCCGCCGTCAGGGGCGCCGACAAGGCCTTCGAAGGCCCTGCGGGTGAGCGTGGCCCTGGCCGCGACATCTCCGAGGAGGAGCGCGAGGGCGTGGAGTCCACCGACACCGAGGCCCGCACGCCGCTCGGGGTCGGGGAGAGCAAGCGACGCCACGCCGAGGACATCGCCAAGGGGAAGGACGAGAAGGGCCGTACCACCGAGGGCACCAAGGGGGAGTCCGATCGGCCCTACGGCACGTCCGGGCCGGAATCGGCCACCGGGGTCGACCCACAGGAACCCGTGACCGGCGGCCCGAACCTCCCCCCCGGCGACCAGGGCGGGTGACCGTGCCGGCCGTGGTCCTGCGGCTGTGCTCCGAGTGATCGCTGCGGTGCGGAGGCCCTAGGGCCTCCGCGTCGTGGTCGGCGACCCCGCCGGCCCGGATCTGTGGACCAAGGTCACCGCTACGTCGGCGATCGACATAAGCTGGGGCGATATGGATTCACGGCGCGCCTGAACGTCAGGCCGCCCGAAGCCAGGAGGGGGCGCGCCCGTGCTGGTCGACACCTTCGGCCGAGTTGCCACGGATCTGCGAGTCTCCCTCACGGACCGTTGCAACCTCCGCTGCTCTTACTGCATGCCGCCCGAGGGGCTGGAGTGGCTGCCGAAGCCCGAACTCCTCACCGACGAAGAAGTGGTCCGCCTCGTCCGGATCGGCGTCGAGCGGCTCGGCATCACGGAGGTCCGCTACACCGGCGGTGAACCGCTGCTGCGGCGCGGCCTCGCTGAGATCATCACGCGCACGGCGGCGCTGGAGCCCCGGCCACAGATCTCACTGACCACCAACGGGATAGGCCTGCAGCGGGTCGCCGGCCCGCTTCGGGAGGCCGGGCTCGACCGCGTCAACGTCTCTCTGGACACCCTCGACCGCGAGGTTTTCATCAAGCTCGCGAACCGCGACCGGCTGAAGGACGTGCTCGGCGGGCTCGAGGCCGCCGCCCGTGCCGGGCTCACTCCGGTCAAGGTCAACACCGTCCTCATGCGCGGGGTGAACCAGCACGAGGCCGTGCCGCTGCTGGCGTACTGCCTCGAGCGGGGCTATGAGCTGCGGTTCATCGAGCAGATGCCGCTGGACGCGCAGCACGGCTGGCGGCGTGACGAGATGGTGACCGCGGATGAGATCCTCGCGGGCCTGAGCGCGAGCTATGACCTCACCCCCGAAGAGGCCGACAGCAGGGGCAGTGCGCCCGCGGAGGCGTTCTTCATCTCCGGTGGGCCGGCGAAGGTCGGGGTCATCGGCTCGGTCACCCGCCCGTTCTGCGGCGCCTGCGACCGGGTGCGTCTCACCGCCGACGGCCAGATCCGCAACTGCCTGTTCGCGACCGACGAATCCAACCTGCGTGACGCGCTGCGGGACGGGGCGAGCGACGATGAGCTCGCCGACCGCTGGCTCACGGCCGTACGAGCCAAGCGCGCCGGGCACGGCATCGACGACCCGACCTTCCTGCAGCCGGCCCGCCCGATGTCGGCCATCGGTGGCTGACCCCGCGGCCGGGTGCGCGTGGGCGGCCGGTACGGGATGGGAAGGATGGCCAAGGTGAACGACCAGCCGCTGGAGCACCGGGTCGAGATCGCGGTGACCCCGGAGAAAGAGGTCGGCGAATACGCCAGCTTCGCCTCCGTATGGCGCGCCCAGGATTGCTTCGTCATCGACTTCGCCACCGAGGTGAGGCCTCCCGAGGTCAGCGAGGATCCCGACTCCAGCACCCGCTATGTCCACGTGCCCGCGCGGGTGGTGGCTCGCGTGCGGATCCCGCCCGGGCAGGTCTGGGAGCTCATGAAGGCGCTTGAGCAGAACCTCAGCGCCTACGAGCGCGAGACCGGCGGCGGCGAGGCCGAGGCCTGATTCCATGGCGGATGAGACCTATGACGCCGTCATCCTGGCCGGCGGGCGCGCCCGGCGGCTCGGTGGTGCCGACAAGCCCGGCATGCTCGTCGGCGGACGGCCGCTCATCGCCCGGGTCGTGGAGGCCGTCGCCGGTGCGGGCCGCACCGTGATCGTGGGGCCGCCGCGGCCGGATCTCCCGGGGACCATCACGATACGTGAGGACCCGCCCGCGTCCGGGCCCGTACCCGCACTGCGGACCGGCCTGACGCAGGTGCGTGCCCCCTGGATGGTGTTGCTGGCCGCGGATCTGCCCTTCCTGCGAGCCGGACACGTGGAGGAGCTCCTGGCGCAGGCCCGGCGGCACGGCAGGGGGACGGTCCTTGTCGACGGGGACGGCAGGGAGCAGTGGCTCGCCGGTGCTTGGTGCACGGCGGCACTGCGCGACGCCGTCGACGGCTACCCAGGAGGCTCCCTCGGCGGTCTGCTCGGCCCGCTCGGCCCGGCCGTGGTCGGCTCCGGCGATGACCCGCGGCCCCCGTGGTTCGACTGCGACACGCCGGCGGAGCTGGCCTTCGCCGCGGATCTGGAATCCTGAGACGGTCCAGATCAACAGTCGGAAGGCGGTAGGGCCCGTGGCGGTGTTGCAAGAGTGGATCGAGACGGTGTGCAAGGAGCTGGGACTCGATCCGGCGGAGGTCGACCGTGACCTCGTGCTGGATCTCGCACGGGACGTCGCGCACGGTGTCGCCCGGCCGGCGGCCCCGCTGACCACGTACCTGCTCGGGCTCGCCGTAGGGCGGGGGGCCGCGGCGCGGGAGGCCGCAGACAAGATCACCGCGATGGCCGAGACAGGTCAGAGCAAGGAGAGCTAGGCCCGAGGTGGTGTGCTCCGGGGCCCCAGGTAGGCTGCGCGGGTGTTCGATCATGGTGAGGACCCGCGGCCGGCCCGCGGCGCGGTTCGTGAGATCTTCACGGCCGAGCGGGCGGCGACCCTGGAGTATTCCCCGGATCTGGACGGGCTCGCCGATCCCGGTGAGATCGTCTGGGCCTGGGTGCCGTACGAGGAGGACCCGGAGCGCGGCAAGGACCGGCCGATGCTGGTCGTCGGCCGCCACGGGCGCAGGCTGCTGGCCATGATGTTGTCGAGCAAGGGCCGCGAGGACTCACCCGACTGGCTGGAGCTGGGCTCCGGCCGCTGGGATCGCGACGGCCGCCGCTCCTACCTGCGGCTGGATCGCGTCTTCGCGCTGGACGAGGACGATATCCGCCGGGAGGGCGCGGTGTTGGACCCGGAGCCGTTCGCGCGCGTCGCCGCCGTCCTGATGCGGCTGCACGGATGGACGGCCACGAAGTAGCCGAGGGTTCACCCTACCGGAGCGACGTCAGCCGTCAGTCGGCTCGAGGGCGCCCAGCGGGACCACGTCGCGCAGGAAGCCACGCAGGTCCAGGAACTGCGACAGATGCTCGCGATGCTCGTCGCAGGCGAGCCACACCTTACGGCGCTCCGGCGTGTGGATCTTGGGGTTGTTCCAGCGAAGTCCCCACCGCGCCTCGGCGCCGCAGCCCTTCGAGGAGCACAAGGGGGCCTCGGCCTCGGGATCGGTCACGGTTGACAGTGTTTCAGGACGACCCCACGGCGGCGACGCCGGATCACCACAGGGCGGTGATGGCTTCGGTGCCCCGGCTCAGAAGGGCCGTGGCGGCGGCACGTGCGGCCTCGGCGTCGCCGGCCGCGATGGCGGCGACGAGGCCTCGGTGCCCCGGGAGGTCGCTGTGTTCGACCACGAGCCCACTCACGACCATCGCCTCCGCCGGCCTGTACGCCCGGCGCACCGCGTTGAGGGACAGCCGGTAGCAGATGTTGCCCGAACCGTCGGCGATGACGTCCCAGAAGCGGTCGTCGAGCGACGCGAGCTCGGCCTCCGATGCCGCCGCCAGCTCGCCAAGGAGTCGCCGTAGCTCCGCCAGTTCGTGCCCGGTCGCCCTGGCCGCACACAGTGCTGCCGCGTCCGCCGCGATGGCCGCCCGCATCTCCATGACCGCGCGCAGGACCTGGGGGTCGACGGTGCCGTCACCGCGCAGGAACAGCCGGGGCAGCAGGTCCGGCCCGCAGCTCGCGCGGTAGTCCTGGATCCGGGTCGCGTCGCCGTGCCGGATCTCGACGAGGTGAAGCTCGTCGAGCCGCTGCAGCGCCTCGCGCACGGCCTGGCGGTTCACGGCGAAGGACTCGGTCAGGGTCCGCTCCGCGGGCAGGGCCGACCCGGCGGTCAGAGTGCCGTCGAGGATCTTCCCGGCTATCTGCTCGAACACCGCCTCGGATACCGACGCGCGGCGAACCGGAACAAAGTGTTGCATAGCCGACAGAATGGCACTGTCGGCATTTACTGGTCAAGAGGTCGGACCATTGACCCGATATAGCCGCCGCCGGGTAAGAGAGCGTCCGAAGTTGGCCGGTCCCGGCCAGAGCCGCCTCTATGGCGAAAGAAGTACGGGGTCACCCGTAAATGAAAGCGACGCCGGGTGGATACGGGGGCAACCCACCCGGCGTCGCATCATCGGTGTTCCGACGGGGGCGGCCAGCCGGGGGCCGTCGTAGCCGTGGACGGTGCCGAACCGCACGTCGCCGTCGTTCCAGGCGGCGCGGAAC
>JAOPYH010000333.1 GCA_025964715.1 Streptosporangiaceae bacterium
TACCTGATGCAGATCCTCATGTCCGTCATGATGGCGACCTTCATGTTCATGATGGTGCCGCGCGCCGAGGTCTGCGCGGACCGGATCGAGGATGTGCTCGGCACCGACTCCAGCGTCGTCCCCCCGGCCGACCCGGTCCGCGAGATGGCCGCACGCGGCCACCTCCTGCTGCGGGACGTCGAGTTCGGCTACCCGGGCGCCGAGGAGCCCGTGCTCCGGGGCATCGACCTGATCGCCCGTCCCGGCGAGGTCACCGCCGTCATCGGCAGCACCGGCAGCGGGAAGACCACGCTGCTCAACCTCGTCCCGCGGCTCTTCGACGCGACCGGCGGCGCCGTGCTCGTCAACGAGGTGGACGTACGGGAGCTCGACCCGGCCGTGCTGTCGGAGGCCGTCGCCTTCGTGCCGCAGAAGCCGTACCTGTTCTCCGGCACCGTGGCCTCGAACCTCCGGTACGGGAGGCCCGACGCGACGGAGGAGGAACTCTGGCACGCGCTCGAGGTCGCGCAGGCCCGCGACTTCGTCGAGCAACTGCCGGACGGCCTCGACGCCACGATCGCCCAGGGCGGCACCAACGTCTCCGGCGGCCAGCGACAGCGCCTGGCCATCGCCCGCGCGCTCGTGCGCAGGCCGGAGATCTATCTGTTCGACGACTCCTTCTCGGCCCTCGACTACGCCACCGACGCGAAGTTGCGGGCCGCGCTGGCCCGGGAGACCACCGACGCGACAGTCGTGATCGTCGCCCAGCGCGTCAGCACCATCCGTCATGCCGACCTGATCGTCGTCCTGGACGAGGGCAGGATCGTCGGCACCGGGACCCATCATGAGCTGATGGAAGGCAACGAGACCTACCGGGAGATCGTGCTCTCCCAGCTCACCGAGCAGGAGGCTGCATGAGTTCCCCATCCACGTCGGGCCCCGGAGAACGGCCCACCCCGGGCCGCGGCCCGGCCCCCGCGGGGCCCCGCCGCGGACCCGGCGCCTTCATGGGCGGCATGCCGACCGAGAAGTCACTGGACTTCCGCGGCTCGAGCCGCAGGCTGCTGCGCACGCTGCGCCCGGAACGTCCGCTCATCATCGTCACCCTGCTGCTGGCCGTCGCGAGCGTGACGCTGACCGTGCTCGGCCCGAAGATCCTCGGCCACGTCACCGACCTCATCTTCTCGGGGGTCATCGGAAGGCAGCTGCCGGCCGGGCAGACCAAGGCACAGGCCATCGAGCAACTGCGGCGGCACGGCCAGGGAACCGTCGCCGACATGCTGGGCTCGATGGACTTCGTGCCGGGACACGGCATCGACTTCCACCAGGTCGGCCGGGTGCTGCTGATCGTACTGGCGATCTATATAGGCGCCTCTCTGCTGAGCCTGCTGCAGGGCCGGATGACGACGATGGTCGTGCAGCGGCCGATGTTCCGGCTGCGCGAGCAGGCCCAGGCCAAGCTGTCCCGGCTGCCACTGAGCTACTTCGACGGGCAGCCGCGCGGCGAGGTCCTCAGCCGCGTCACCAACGACATCGACAACCTGGCGCAGACCCTGCAGCAGACGCTGAGCCAGATCGTCACCTCACTGCTGACGATCATCGGTGTCCTGGTGATGATGGTGTACATCTCGCCACTGCTCGCCGCGATCGCGCTCGTGACCGTACCCCTGTCCGTGATCGTGGTGAGCGCCATCGGCAAGCGCTCCCGGCCGCAGTTCGTCAAGCAGTGGGCGACGACCGGACGGCTCAACGGCCACATCGAGGAGATGTACACGGGGCACTCACTGGTCAAGGTCTTCGGCCGGCAGGACGAGGCCGCCGCGACCTTCAAGGAGCACAACGACAGCCTCTACGACTCGAGCTTCCGCGCGCAGTTCATCTCCGGGATCATCCAGCCCGCGATGATGTTCATCGGCAACCTGAACTACGTGCTGGTGGCCGTGGTGGGTGCCCTGCGCGTCGCCTCGGGCGCGCTCTCGCTCGGTGAGGTGCAGGCCTTCATCCAGTACTCACGGCAGTTCAGCCAGCCGCTCACCCAGGTGGCGAGCATGGCCAACCTGCTGCAGTCCGGCATCGCGTCGGCCGAGCGGGTCTTCGCGCTGCTCGACGCCCGCGAGCAGGACCCCGACCCGGCCGAGCCGGTACGGCCCGCGCAGGTGCGCGGCCGCGTGGAGTTCGAGAACGTCTCGTTCCGCTATGACCCGGACACGCCACTGATCGAGGACCTGTCGCTGCTGGTGGAGCCGGGCCAGACGGTGGCGATCGTGGGCCCGACGGGGGCGGGTAAGACCACGCTGGTGAACCTGCTCATGCGGTTCTACGAGGTCACCGGCGGCCGCATCACGCTGGACGGCGTGGACGTCGCCTCGATGACCCGCGAGGACCTGCGGGCCAAGACCGGCATGGTCCTGCAGGACGCGTGGCTGTTCGGCGGGACGATCGCGGAGAACATCGCCTACGGGGCCACCGACGCCGGTCAGGACCGCATCGTCGAGGCGGCGCTGGCCACGCACGTGGACCACTTCGTCCGTACGCTGCCGGACGGCTACGAGACGGTCCTGGACGACGAGGGCGCCAACGTCAGCGCGGGCGAGAAGCAACTGATCACCATCGCCCGGGCCTTCCTCGCCGAGCCGGCGATCCTCATCCTCGACGAGGCCACCAGCTCCGTGGACACCCGCACCGAGCTGCTGATCCAGCGGGCGATGAACTCGCTGCGGCAGGGCCGGACCAGCTTCGTCATCGCGCACCGGCTGTCGACCATCCGCGACGCCGACCTGATCCTGGTCATGGAGTCCGGACGAATCGTCGAGCAGGGCACCCACAACGCACTGCTCGAGGCGAACGGCGCCTACGCCCGGCTCTACGCCGCCCAGTTCGCGCAGGCCCTGGCCGAGGTCGACTAAGGCCCCGCCGCGCCCGCCCATCTGGGCGGGCGCGGACGGGACGGCTCAGATGCGGTTCCACGCCTCGGTCAGGACCTGACGCAGGATCTGCTCGATCTCGTCGAAGTGCTCCTGGGTGCAGATGAGGGGCGGCGCGATCTGGATCACCGGGTCGCCGCGGTCGTCGGCCCTGCACACCAGGCCGGCGTCGAACAGTGCGGTGTCCAGGTAGCCGCGCAGCAGCCGCTCGGACTCCGCGTCGTCGAACGTCTCCCTGGTCGCCTTGTCCTTGACCATCTCGATCCCGTAGAAGTAGCCGTCCCCCCGCACGTCCCCGACGATCGGCAGGTCCGTCAGCTTCTCCAGGGTGGCCCGGAAGGCGCCCTCGTTGTCCCGGACGTTCTCGAGCACGCGTTCCTTCTCGAACAGATCGAGGTTGGCGAGCGCCACCGCGGAGGCCACCGGGTGCCCGGCGAACGTGATGCCGTGCAGGAAGGTCTCCGTGCCGGTGGTGAACGGCTCCATCAGCCGGTCACTCGTGATCATGCCGCCGAGAGGTATGTATCCCGAGGTCGCGCCCTTGGCGAAGGTGATGATGTCCGGCTGGTAGCCGTACCGCTCGGCGCCGAAGTAGTGGCCGAGCCGGCCGAAGGCGCAGATCACCTCGTCGGAGACGAGCAGCACGCCGTAGCGGTCACAGATCTCGCGGACCCGGGCGAAGTAGCCGGGCGGCGGCGGGAAGCACCCGCCGGCGTTCTGCACGGGCTCGAGGTAGACCGCGGCCACCGACTCGGGCCCCTCGGCGAGGATCGCCTCCTCGATGGCGTCGGCCGCCCAGCGGCCGAACTCCTCGTAACCGTCGCCCTGGCCGCTGGCCAGGAAGGTCGAGGGGGCCCGGTAATAGTTGGTGTTGGGGACCCTGATCCCGCCGGGCACGAGAGGTTCGAAAGGTGTCTTGATTCCGGGCAGGCCGGTCACCGACAGCGCGCCCAGCGTCGAGCCGTGGTAGGCGATGGACCGGCTGATGACCTTGTAGCGGCGGTGCTCGCCGATCGCCTGGAAGTACTGCCGGGCGAGCTTCCACGCGGATTCGACGGCCTCGCTGCCCCCGGTGGTGAAGAAGACCCGGTTCAGGTCACCGGGCGCGATCTCGGACAGCCGCTCGGCCAGCTCGACCGCGCGAGGGTGGGCATAGGACCACAGCGGGAAGTAGGCCAGCTCGGTGGCCTGCTTGGCGGCGGCCTCGGCGAGCTCCGTGCGGCCGTGCCCGAGCTGGGAGACGAACAGGCCGGACAACCCGTCGAGATAGCGCCTGCCGTGCTGGTCGTACACATAAGGGCCCTCACCGCGGACGATCACGGGGACCTCATGGTCGTTGTAGGACGACATGCGGGTGAAGTGCATCCACAGGTGGCGTTTGGCGGCCGCTTGGATCCCGGCCACATCGTCGGCGTGTTCGTGCGCGGGCGTCATCGTGTTCCCCAGGAGTAGGTCTGCTTGCGGAGCTTGAGGTAGACGAAGCTCTCCGTGTTGCGCACCGACGGGACGGCGCGGATACGGCTCAGCATCTCCAGCAGGTGGTCGTCGTCCTCGCACACGATCTCGACCAGGATGTCGAAGGACCCGGCGGCGATGACGACGTAGTCGATCTCTTCCATCTGGGCCAGCTGGTCGGCGACCTCACCGAGGTCCCCATCGCACTTGATCCCGATCATCGCCTGACGTGGGAACCCCACACGCAGCGGATCCGTGACCGCGACGATCTGCATCGCCCCGGTCTCCACCAGGCGCTGCACCCGCTGTCGCACGGCCGCCTCGGAGAGCCCGACCGCCTTGGCGATGGTGGCGTAGGGCCGGCGGCCGTCCTGCTGAAGCTGTTCGATGATCTTCTTGGAGATGTCGTCCAACGGGACGTCGGCGGAGCTGCGCCAGCGACGTGATGGCCCTGGAGCGCGATCCCCGGACGTGCGTGTCATGTCGACCCCCTGCCGCGCCCATCGTTTCAGCTCAAAGCGCCATGTCAAGTGATTCCGTTGTTACGTGCATATTAAACGACGGATTCCCTTGTCATAGCGGCCGCCCTCTGCGAATGTCATCCGAAAGCAATCCGGACCCGAACGGCAGCGGAAGCGACAGGTGCCGATGACCGAAATCCAGGGAGCTGAAGCCGTGGGCCAGGCGGCCACGGCCTCCCCCGGCCCCGCGGACACCGCGCTGCCGGCGATCGACCTCATGGGGGTGGCGAAAGAGTTCGCCGCCCATGGTGAGACGGTCCGGGCTGTGAAGAACGTCGACCTTGCCATCCGGCAGGGCGAGTTCTTCTCCATGCTCGGCCCCTCAGGCTGCGGCAAGACCACGACGATGCGGATGATCGCGGGCTTCGAGGAGCCCACGCGCGGCTCGGTCCACCTCTACGGAGAGGACGTGACCGGCGTGCCGGCGAACAAGCGGGACGTCAACATGGTGTTCCAGAGCTACGCGCTGTTCCCGCATATGAGCGTCTTCGACAATGTCGCCTTCGGGCTGCGGCGCCGCAGGACCGGCAAGGCGGAGCTCGTCCGGCGGATCGGCGAGATCCTGGAGATCGTCGACCTGACCGGGCGGGAGAAACGCCGGCCGGAGGCACTGTCCGGCGGCCAGCAGCAGCGGGTCGCGCTGGCCCGCGCGCTCGTCAACCGGCCACGGGCACTCCTGCTCGACGAGCCGCTCGCCGCGCTCGACCTCAAGCTCCGGCAGGCCATGCAGATCGAGCTGAAGCGGATCCAGCGCGAGGTCGGCATCACGTTCGTCTACGTCACCCACGACCAGGGTGAGGCGCTGACGATGTCCGACCGCATCGCGGTGATGAACGACGGCGTGATCGAGCAACTCGGCGCACCGCGTCAGATCTACGAGGAGCCGGCCACGAAGTTCGTAGCGGGCTTCATCGGTACCTCCAACCTGCTGTCGGGCACGGTGAACGAGGTCACGGACGGACGGGCGGTCATCCTGTCCGGGGATGGCGAGCGGATCATCGCGCCGGTCGGCGAATCCGTCACAACCGGGACGCGGCTGGAACTCACCGTACGTCCCGAGAAGATCGAGCTGTCGTCCGAGCGCCCGGACGGGGACCTCTGCGCGCTGCGCGGCACCGTCACCGAGGTGACGTATCAGGGCACCTCGACCAGCTACACCTTGATGACCTCCGCGGGCGCCGAGGTGGTGGCCTTCCGGCAGAACCTGGATTCCTCGGCCGCCATGGCCGCGCGCGGTGAGGCCGTCTGGCTGTCCTGGCGCCCTCAGCACTCGTACGCGATCGGCGCGACGGGGGGCGGCGACGGATGAGCGGCCACACCGAGCACCTCGACCCAGCGTTCCTCCGCGGCCTCGCCGGGGGACGCATCGGACGGCGGGACATGCTCCGGCTGGCGGGCCTGTCCGCCGCGGGCCTGACGCTGGCGGCCTGCGGGGTGAAGGGCAAGGGCATCGGCAGCTCCACCGTGACGCCGCAGCAGATCCGGGAGTTCTGGACAGGCCAGACCAGGCAAGGACATCTGACCTTCGCCAACTGGCCGCTCTACATGGACCCCAAGCGACCGGAGCTGAAGCAGTTCACCCGCAAGACCGGAATCACGGTCGACTACAAGGAGGCCGTCCAGGACATTCCGGAGTTCTTCGGCAAGATCCAGCCGCAGCTGGCCGCCGGGAAGTCGATCGGCTACGACCTCATGGTGATCACCAACGGTGTTCAGTTCACCGAGCTGATCCAGCTCGGGTACGTGGCGCCGCTCGATCACTCCAAGCTGCCGAACTTCGCCAGGTATGCGGGGGCGAAGTACAAAAGGACGCCCTATGACCCGGGCAACGCCTACAGCCTGCCGTGGAGCTCCGGGATCACCGGCATCGTCTACAACCCCACGTACGTCACCACGCCGCCGACCAGGATCACCGACCTGTGGGATCCGAAGTACAAGGGCAAGGTCGGGATGTTCTCCGATATCCAGGATCTGGGCGGCTTCGGGCTCATGCTGGACGGCGTCAACCCCGAGACGTCGACACCCGCGGACTGGAAGCGGGCCGCGGCCCGGCTGAAGGCCCAGCGCGACGCGGGCATCGTCCGTAAATACTTCGGCCAGGACTACATCAAGCCGGTGACCAGCGGCGACACCTGGCTCTCGATGGGCTACTCGGGCGATGTCTTCCAGCAGAACGTCTCCGAGGGATCGAACCTGAAGTTCGTGATCCCGGAGGAGGGCGGCCTGCTCTGGACCGACAACATGATGATTCCCAAGACCGCGCAGAGCCCGCTCGACGCGCTCACGCTCATGGACTTCTTCTACGACCCCAAGGTCGCCGCGAGCCTGGCGGAGTACATCAACTACATCACCCCCGTGCCGGATGCCAAGGCCGGCATCCTGGCCGACGCGCAGAAGGCCACGGGTGAGGACAAGAAGCTCCTCGAGACACTGGCCACCAGCCCGCTGGTGTTCCCGAGCGAGGCCGACTACGCCAGGCTGCACCGCTACCGCGCCTTCACGACAGCGCAGGAACGGCAGCAGTACGAGGCCGCCTTCCAACCGATCGTGCAGTCATGAGGGCCCCGAGGCTCCGGGCGGCGCTGACCCCCTACGCGATGCTCCTGCCGGGCGGCCTGTGGCTGGCCATCTTCTTCGTGGTTCCGCTCGTCGCGATGCTGTCCCTGTCGCTGCAGACCGGCGACATCATCGCCGGCTACCGGCTGACCTTCCACTTCCGGACCTACGTCGACGCCATGGAGCAGTACCACGGGCAGATCATCCGGTCGCTGGTCTACGGCGGCATCTCCACGGTCGCCCAGGTCTGCATCGGCTACCCGGTGGCGTACTGGATCGCCTTCCGCGCCGGCAGGCGCAAGTCGACCTACCTGTTCCTCCTGCTGCTGCCGTTCTTCGTGTCCTTTGTGCTCCGCACCATTTCCTGGAGCTTCCTGCTCGCCGACAACGGCCTCGTGCTGGGGCCGTTGAAGAACGCCCATCTGGTGCCGGCGGACTTCCACGTACTGGCCACGGGATTCGAGGGCGGCCTGGAGGGCGCGGTAGAGGCGGTCGACGTCCCCGGGGCGGAGGCTGTTCACGGGGGCCGCGGGGTTGATCCTCGCCTGCCAGAGTGCCTCGT
>JAOPYH010000344.1 GCA_025964715.1 Streptosporangiaceae bacterium
AGCAGCCCGATCAACAACTCGCTGATGGAACAGCTGATCATGGTGGACGCGCTGAAGCGGGCATCCGCGAAGCGGATCACCGCCGTCATGCCGTTCTACCCCTACGCGCGCCAGGACAAGAAGCACCGCGGCCGCGAGCCCATCTCGGCGCGTCTGGTGGCCGACATGTTCAAGGTCGCCGGCGCCGACCGGATCATGACCGTCGACCTGCACACCGCCCAGATCCAGGGCTTCTTCGACGGACCCGTCGACCATCTCTTCGCGCTCGACATCCTGGCCAACCACGTGGAGACGCAGCTCGACACCTCGCAGGTGACCGTGGTGGCCCCGGACGCCGGCCGGGTGCGGGTCGCCGAGCGCTGGACCGACCGGCTCGAGTGCCCGCTCGCGATCATCCACAAGCGCCGTGACCCCGAGGTGGCCAACGAGGTCAAGGTGTTCGAGGTCGTGGGAGAGGTCGAGGGGCGCACCTGCGTCATCGTCGACGACATGATCGACACCGGTGGCACCATCGTGAAGGCCGCGGAGGCCCTGTTCGAGCAGGGTGCGGCCAAGGTGATCGCCACGGCGACCCACGGCGTGCTCTCCGGCCCCGCAGTGGACCGCCTCAAGAACTCCCGGATCTCCGAGGTCGTGCTGACCAACACGCTTCCGATCCCGGAGGACAAGCAGTTCGACAAGCTGACCGTGCTGTCGATCGCCCCGTTGCTGGCCCGGGCGATCAACGCGGTGTTCACAGAGGGTTCGGTGACCAGCCTCTTTGGTGGCCAGTCCTGATCATTTGGCCCGATGCGGTTTGCAGACCGCATATCGGCTAGACTCTTGGGACTGCGTGCGCCCCACGCTGTGCTGTACGGTCCCGTACGCCGCAGGGCGCGCCCCGATGATCTTCGAAGCCGATTCGTGCGTCGAGTATCGAATCAGCACCGACCAGCTTTTATTCGACGAGGAGTTTTCGCCGTGTCCGAGGTACGCATCGCCGCCGAGCCGCGCACCGAGTTCGGTAAGGGTGCCTCCCGGCGCACCCGCCGGGCCGGCAAGGTGCCCGCTGTCCTCTATGGTCACGGCACCGACCCGCAGCACATCTCACTGCCGGGCCACGACCTCATGCGGGCCCTGAGGACCCCGAACGTTCTGCTTCGGGTCCAGGGCCTTGGCAGCAGCGAGGAGCTGGCGCTGCCCAAGGATGTGCAGCGCGACCCGATCAAGGGGAGCCTGGAGCACATCGACCTGTTGCTGGTGAAGCTCGGTGAGAAGGTCACCGTGGAGATCCCGGTCCAGATCACCGGCGACATCGCGCCGGGCGGCATGCTCGACCAGCAGCTGATCCAGATCGCGGTCGAGGCCGAGGCCACTCACATTCCGCAGGCCGTCGAGGTGAACATCGCGGGCTTCCAGGTCGGTACCGCCGTCCTGGCCAAGGACCTGAAGCTGCCACGGGGCGTGAGCCTCGCCGCCGACGAGGACGCACTCGTGCTGCACGTCGTCGCGGAGAAGACCGCGGATCAGGTCGAGGCCGAGATCAGTGGTGAGGCCGAGGGTGAGGCCGCCCAGGGCGAGGGTGAGGCCGCCGAGGCCGAGTCCGGCGAGTGACCCTCACCGGCCCCGGCCGGTGAACGTGCGATGCCGAGAGCGCCCTGCCCATCGTGGCGGGGCGCTCTCGGCGTGCATGGTGCCGGTGACCCGCCGCGGCCACGCGCCGACGCAGGCGCCGAGCCGCGACGCGAGATGATGGCTCGAGACGAGGGCGCGAGAAGATGGAACTGCGCGCTGAGCCGGGGAGTGGAGCGGACCAATGGAAGCGGATCTGTGGTTGATCGTGGGCCTGGGCAATCCCGGCCCCGACTATGCGGAGAACCGGCACAACGCGGGCTTCATGGTCCTCGACACCCTGGCCCAGCGGATCGGCGGGCGGTTCAAGGCCCACAAGGCGCGAGCCGAGGTCGTCGAAGGCCGTCTGAGGGTCCCTGGCACGGCCGGAGCGGGCACCCGGGTCGTGCTGGCCAAGCCCCGCTCGTACATGAACCAGTCCGGTGGCCCGGTGACCGGGCTGCGCGACTTCTACAAGGTGCCGCTGGAGCGGATCATCGTCATCCACGATGAGCTCGACATCCCCTACGGCACGATCCGGTTGAAGCAGGGCGGTGGCGACAACGGCCACAATGGCCTCCGCTCGATCACCAAATCCCTGGGCGACCGTGACTACCTGCGGACGCGCTTCGGCGTGGGACGCCCCCCCGGCCGTATGGACCCCGCCACCTTCGTCCTTCGTGATTTCTCCGGCAGCGAGCGCAAGGAGCTCGACCTGCATGTGGAGCAGGCCGCCGACGCTGTGGAGTCGCTCATCGGCGAAGGCCTGGCGAGTGCGCAGAACGCCTTCCACGGCGGGTGAAAGTGTGATCTGTGCCATGGCCCGGTCGTCTGCCGGACCCGTCCCGTGGGTTCGCAGCCACAGGTGAGGACATCTGTGTGACGGATCCGGGCCCACTGTTGGTAAAGCAGCCGTAAGCTTCTCGCCACGTGAGGTTTGCGCGGCAGGTGAACCATAGGGGCCCTTCGGGCGTCACCGTGTCGCAAGGGTCGCGGGTTACTCGTGTGGCGGGGCGTGAGGCACGTATGGCAGTGATCGATCGGGTTCGGGCCGATACTCATTTCGAGCCGGACCAGCGGCGACACCAGCCCACGCCCTGGACCGCCTGGTACGTCCGCTGCGCCATCTGCGTCGACTTCCTGAGCGTCCTGGCCGCAGGCCTCATCGCGTTCGGCATCCGCTTCCCCGGTGCCCCGAGTTCTTACTCCGCGCCCTACATCCCGCTCACCGTCTCGCTTCCGTTCCTGTGGCTGATGATGCTCGGCATGTGCCGCGCGTACGAGCCACGGCTCATCGGTGTGGGTTCGGAGGAGTTCCGCCGGGTCCTGCAGGCGGGCTTCACCCTCACGGCGTCCGTGGCGATCCTGGCCTATGCCACCAAGACCGAGGTCGCCCGCGGCTATGTCGTGATGGCCCTGCCGCTGGCCACCCTCTTGAACCTGTTCTGGCGCTACCTGCTGCGCAAGCGTCTGCACCGGCTCCGGATGGCCGGGACCTGCATGCGCAACGTGGTGGCCGTCGGACACCGTGGCGCCATGTCCGATTTGATCCGCCAGCTGCGCCGGGAGCCCTACCACGGCATGGACGTGGTCGGGGTCTGTCTCCCCTCCGCCTTCTGTACGGGTGACGACGCGATCCGCCACGTCGAGGGGATCCCCGTCCTCGGCGACTTCACCGAGGCCGCGCTGGTGGTCGACTCCACCGGCGCGGACACGGTAGCGGTGCTGGCGTGTCCCGAGATGGACGGCGTGGCGCTGCGCCGCCTCGCCTGGCAACTGGAGAAGAACGACATCGACCTGGTAGTGGCTCCCGCGCTGATGGACGTCGCGGGTCCGCGGACCAGCATCCGGCCCGTCGCCGGGCTGCCGCTGCTGCACGTCGAGCACCCCGAGCTCACCGGCGGCCGGCAAGTGGTCAAGAGCCTGTTCGACCGGACGGGTGCCCTGTTCGCGCTGCTCCTGCTCGCACCGCTCTTCGGTGCCGTGGCCGTGGCCATCAGGGCCACCAGCGGCGGTCCGGTGCTGTTCCGGCAGATCCGCGTCGGGCGCGACGGCCGTGACTTCACCGTGCTGAAGTTCCGCACCATGGTGTCCGACGCGGAGGCGCGTAAGGTCGAGCTGGCCGAGCACAACGAGCACTTGGGCGACGGCGTCCTCTTCAAGGTGAAGTCCGATCCGCGGATCACCGCGGTCGGGGGATGGCTGCGCCGTTACTCCATCGACGAACTTCCGCAGCTCATAAACGTCCTCCGCGGCGACATGTCCCTGGTGGGCCCCCGTCCGCCGCTGCCGGAGGAGGTCGCGAAATACGGCGACGACGTCCGCCGGCGGCTCGTCGTGAAGCCCGGCATGACCGGTCTCTGGCAGGTCAGTGGCAGATCAGATCTGTCCTGGGAGGAATCTGTCCGGCTGGATCTGCGCTATGTGGAGAACTGGTCCCTCATGCTGGACCTGCAGATCCTGTGGCGCACCTGGTCTGCGGTGGCGCACGGGGCCGGGGCCTACTAAGCCGGGCACATCCGCAGGGCCGGGCCTTCGCAAGGCCGCGGCCGCGGACTCCCATGGCTGAGGTGGGCCGAGGCTGGACGGACACAGCGGCGATGGCCGCTCGACAAGAAGGCGCGGGTATGACGGAGCTCTCTGGGGATACGCCGGTCGCGGCGGATGACCACGTCCTGGCCGCATGGCTGGCCGAGGAGGCGGGACGGCTGCTGCTGGACCTGCGGGCGGAGAGGGGGTTCGCCGACCCCCGTGGACTGATGGACGCGGCCGACCGGGCGTCTCACGACCACCTCGCCGCGGCCCTGGCGCGGTACCGCCCCGGCGACGCCGTACTCAGCGAGGAGGGGCCGGCGGAGAGCGGCGCACCTCCTCGCCTGGCCGCAGACCGTGTGTGGATCATCGACCCGCTCGACGGCACCCGGGAGTACGGCGAAGAGGGCCGCGGCGACTGGGCCGTACACGTGGCCCTCTGGGAGAAGGGCGCCCTCAAGGCCGGTGCCGTGGCCCTGCCGGCCAAGGGCAAGACCCTCGCGACGTCGTCCGGCGGCGGTGCGGAGATCATCGACGCGGACGGCTCGTCGCGCTCGCCCCTGCGCGTTCGCGACCTCGAGGACCCCGGCCACATCCGGGTGACGGTCAGCCGCAGCAGGCCTCCCCGGTTCATGGGAGCCCTCACCCGATATCTCGCGGACAGGGGAGTCTCGGCCGACCTCATCCCCATCGGGTCGGCCGGCGCGAAGATCGCTGCCGTGCTCCTCGGCGAGGTCGACGCATACGTCCACGCGGGTGGTCAGTACGAGTGGGACTCGGCCGCTCCGGTGGCCGTCGCGCTCGCCGCGGGCGCCCACGCCTCGCGCATCGACGGCGCTGAGCTGGCCTACAACCGTCAGGACCCCACACTGCCCGATATCCTGGTCTGCCACCCCGAGTTGGCGCCAATGCTGCTCGCGGGCATCGGTGATGTCGACGAGGCGCCTTGAATACCCTTGGACACCGTCCCGTCTCAGCACATCGCGCCCGCATACGTTTCGCCGTTCCCAGGACCGGCCGACCCCGTGGAGAGAGAGCACTGACCCATGCGCAGTGACTACCTGCTGTCCCAGCTCGCTGTCCTGGAAGCCGAATCGATTCACATCATCCGCGAAGTAGCGGCCGAGTTCGAGCGGCCGGTCCTGCTGTTCTCCGGCGGCAAGGACAGCATCGTGATGCTCCGGCTGGCCGAGAAGGCGTTCTGGCCGGCGCCCATCCCCTTTCCGGTGATGCACGTCGACACCGGCCACAACTTCGCGGAGGTGATGGAATACCGCGACCGACGCGTGGCGGACCTGGGCATACGGCTCGTGGTGGCTTCCGTGCAGGAGGCGATCGACAGCGGCCGTGTGGTGGAGGAGACGGGGCGGCGGGCCAGCCGTAACCGGCTGCAGACCGTACCCCTGCTGGACGCCATCGAAAAGCACGAGTTCACCGCGGCCTTCGGCGGAGCCCGCAGGGACGAGGAGAAGGCACGCGCGAAGGAGCGCGTGGTGTCGTTTCGCGACGACTTCGGCCAGTGGGACCCCAAGAACCAGCGCCCCGAGCTGTGGAACCTCTACAACACGCGGATCCACCGCGGCGAACACGTCAGGGTCTTCCCACTGTCCAACTGGACCGAGCTGGACATCTGGGATTACATCCGGCGAGAGGGGCTGGAGATCCCCTCGATCTACTTCGCGCACACCCGCATGGTTTTCGAGCGCGACGGGATGCTCCTCGCGGACACCGAGGTGGCCAACCGTGACGAGGACGAGCCCGCCTTCGAGGCCATGGTGCGCTATCGCACGGTCGGGGACATGAGCTGCACGGGTGCGGTGAAATCGACAGCCGGGACCCTTGACGAGGTGATCGAGGAGATCGCCGCCTCGCGTATCACCGAGCGCGGCCAGACCCGAGCGGACGACCGCGCCAGCGAGGCCGCGATGGAGGACCGTAAGAAAGAAGGGTACTTCTAATCATGTCCATGGACATTCTGCGGTTCGCCACCGCCGGGTCGGTCGACGACGGAAAGTCAACGCTCATCGGGCGGTTGCTGTACGACTCCAAGTCGATCTTCGAGGATCAGCTCGAGGCGGTCGAGCGCACCAGCGCCGAGCGGGGCGAGGAATACACCAACCTGGCACTGCTCACCGACGGCCTGCGCGCCGAGCGGGAGCAGGGCATCACCATCGATGTGGCCTACCGTTACTTCGCGACGCCGAAGCGCAAGTTCATCATCGCGGACACTCCCGGCCACATCCAGTACACGCGCAACATGGTCACGGGCGCCTCGACGGCCGACCTGGCGATCATCTTGGTCGACGCCCGCAAGGGCCTGCTGGAGCAGTCACGGCGGCACGCGTTCCTGACCACGCTGCTCAAGGTCCCGCACCTGGTCCTGGCCGTGAACAAGATGGACCTGGTCGGCTATGACCCGGAGGTCTTCGACCGGATCCACGCCGAGTTCACCGCGTTCGCGGCCAAACTGCACGTCGGCGACCTGACCTTCATCCCCATCTCGGCGCTGCACGGCGACAACGTGGTCGACCGGTCGGTGAACATGCCGTGGTACGACGGCCCATCGCTGTTGCACCATCTGGAGAACGTGCACATCGCCTCGGACCGCAACCTCATCGACGTCCGCTTCCCGGTGCAGTCGGTGATCCGGCCGCACAAGTCCACCGACCCCGAGCTGCACGACTACCGGGGCTACGCGGGACAGGTCGCGGGCGGCGTGCTCAAACCCGGCGACGAGGTGGTGCACCTCCCGTCCGGCCTGACCACCACCATCACCTCGATCGACGGCCCGGAAGGCACGGCGCTCCCCGAGGCGTTCCCGCCCATGTCGGTGACGCTGCGCCTCGCCGACGAGATCGACATCTCCCGTGGTGACATGATCGCCCGGCCGAACAACCGGCCGCGCGTGGCCCAGGACCTCGAGGCCATGGTGTGCTGGATGGCCGACGAAAAGACACTCGGCCCCCGGACGAAGCTGGTCATCAAGCACACCACCCGTACGGCCCGGACGATGGTCACCGGTCTGCAGTATCGGCTCGACGTCAACACGCTGCACCGGGACGAGGACGCCGAGGTCCTCAAGCTCAACGAGATCGGCCGGGTCAGGTTGCGCGTCACCCAGCCGCTGTTCATCGACGACTACAGCCGGAACCGGCTTACCGGAGGATTCATCCTCATCGACGAGGCCACCAACGCCACCGTGGGCGCCGGGATGATCATCGACGGCAGATAGAGGCTGTGCATGCACCCCCCATCATCACCCGTTCGTGTTCTGTTCCTCGGCGGCCTCGGGCGCAGCGGCACCACGCTGCTGGAGCGGCTCCTCGGTGAGCTCCCGGGAGCCGTCTCGCTCGGCGAGGTCGTCCACCTGTGGGAGCGGGGGGTCGGAGACGACGAGCGCTGCGGGTGCGGGGTTCCGTTCGGCCGATGCGCGTTCTGGCGTGAGGTGGGAGACCTGGCGTTCGGGGGTTGGGACCGGCTCGACCTCGACCGCCTCCGGAGCCTGAAGGAGGAGGTGGACCGCACCAGGCACATCCCGGTACTGGCCCGCCGCCGGCTCCCGGCCGAGTCGCACACCGCGCTGAGCGAGTACCTCTCGCACTACACGCGGCTCTACGGGGCCGTACGCCAGGTCAGCGGCGGTGAGGTGGTCATCGACTCCAGCAAGCACGCGGCGCTGGCCTTCTGCCTGCGCTGGGCCGCGCACGCCGGCACGGGCGAGATCGACCTCCGGGTCGTGCACGTCGTGCGGGACAGCCGCGGCGTGGCCTACTCGTGGACCAAGCAGGTACGCCGTCCCGAGGCGGCCAAGGACGGTGCCGAGTTCATGGCGCAGTGGTCTCCCGCCAAGGCGGCGGTGCACTGGAACGCCGAGAACGCGGCCTTCTCGCTGCTCGCCCGCAGGGGCACGCCGATGGTCCGGCTCGGGTACGAGGAGTTCCTGCGCGCACCGATGCGATCGCTCAGCCGCATCGCCGAGTTCGCCGGCCTGCCGGCCGATGAGGCCGCCCTTGGATTCCTGACCGAGGCCGACGGCACCGCGACGGCGCGGCTCTCGGCCAATCACACAGCGTCCGGTAATCCGATGCGGTTCCAGACCGGGCCCATCGTGCTGCGGCGCGACGACACCTGGCGCACCGGGCTGGCTCCCACGGAGCGGCGGAAGGTCACCGCGTTGACGCTTCCGCTCCTGCGCCACTACGGCTACATGGACAGGAAGAGCTGATGGACTGGCCCTCTGTGGGAGTCGTGCTTCCGACGCACAACCGGCCGGAGCTGTTGCGCAAGGCACTGGAGGCGGTGCTGGCCCAGGAGTACGAGGGCGACCTGCGTGCGGTGATCGTCTATGACCGGGCCGAGCCCGACCTGTCACTCGCCGGCGACCGGGTCCAGGTCATGGTCAACACCCGTACGCCGGGGTTGGCCGGGGCCCGCAACAGCGGGATCCTCGAGCTCGACACCCAGCTCGTGGCGTTCTGCGACGACGACGACATCTGGCTGCCCGGTAAGCTCGCCGCCCAGGTCGAGGCACTGGCCGCCGATCCAGGCGCCGAGCTGGCGAGCTGCGGGATCCTCATCGACTTCGACGATCGCCGGATAGCCCGGCTGGCCGGCACGGAGCAGGTCACCTATGACGACCTGGTCCGGTCCCGGATGGTCATGGTGCACTCCTCCACCTATGTGGGACGCCGCTCGGCGCTCATCGAGCTCGGCATGGTCGACGAGGAGATCCCGGGAAGTCAGGGCGAGGACTGGGATCTGGCCCTTCGGGCGGCTCGCCGTCACCCGATCGTCAATGTGGACCACGCCTATGTACGGGTCCTGTGGGGTCGTACGTCCTACTACGCCCAGGCGTGGGAGACCAAGATCGCGGCTCTGCGGTGGTTTCTGGACCGCTATCCCGAGATCGGCCGGTCGAAGGCCGGGGGAGCTCGGGTCTACGCGCAGATCGCGTTCGGCTACGCCTGCGTCGGACGGCGCCGTACATCGTTGCGCTGGGCGGGCCGGGCCTTCCGGGCCAACTGGAGGGAGCAGCGGGTGCCGTTCGCACTCGCGGTCGCGTCCGGGCTGGTCTCGGGCGAACGGGTCCTGCTGGCCCTGCACGCCCGGGGCCGGGGCATCTGACCCCCCGGCGCCGCGGGCGGCTCGCTCAGGTCCGCCCGGTGGGGCGGCGGCGCCGTACCCACCAGATGAGCCCGGTCACAGCCGCCGCGCCGGAGCCGAGGAGCACCGTGGAGACGGCCGCCGGCCAAGGAGTGTCATGCGCCCGGCGCGCCGGAGCGGGGCCGTAGACAGGGTCCGCCGCCATCGCTCGCCAGGCGTTCAGCGACTGCGGAGATGTCCGGTAGTCGAATTGGCACCCGCCACCGTCCCGCGGGCCGGTGAAGCGGTCGTCCCAATGGAGCACGGCCCGATAGCCGCGGTAGCCCGGGCGGTCGAACAGTGCCGCGGCGTCGCGGATCCACTGCGCTTTGCGGCCGGGCCGGGCCGGGTCCTCGACCGAGCCCCACTCCAGGACCATCAGATCCTTGCCCGGATGCCGTAGACCGAACTCCCGGTGCGGCTCGATCAGCTCGGCCAGTGTGGTCCACCGGCCGTTGCCGCCGCGGCAGTCGTACCAGTTGTAGGCGTCCACGGCGATGGCGTCGACGTAGCCGTCTCCCGGGTAGTACGGGGCGGCGTACCCCTGCTGGAACGCCTGGTCGGTCATGGTCCAGACATAGCGGACGTTGGTCACCCCGGCCGCTCGCTGGATCGACACCAGGTGCCGCCAAGCGGACACGAACTCGGCGGGCGTACCCAGCGGGCGTGAGGTCTTGGCGTCGGCCTCATGGTTGAACACCAGCTGGACGGTGCCGTGCACACTCTCGAGCTCTCGGGCCTGGCGGAGCAGATCGGCGTAGAGGGGACTGCCCGGAGCGGCGTCCGCGAGGTCCCGCCACCGCACAGCGGTCCCGTCGAGGAGCCGGGACTTCACGGACAGGAAGAGGGAATGGCCGGTCCGCACGGCCCATCGCTGGTCGGACCCGATCAGTGGCTCGTCCCAGCGCTTGAAGGCTCGTACGCCCTCGAGCCGGCGTCCGGTCTCGCGCTCCCTGTCGAGAGTCTCGGCGCGGGAGTTCCCTACCGCGCCGAGGGTCACCCGGTCGGCGACATGACCGCCCGCGGAGCCCGATCCGGCCGTGGCGGGCATCGTGAGGGCGGCCACGGCCAGTGCCAGGCCGGCCAAGCCCCGCGTCACCCTCGCCCGCAGCCTGCGCATGGGGCTAAGGACGCGGGTCAACGGTCGTCATCGGCACCTCGGCCGCCGCCAGGACCGGTTCGGCCGGTTTGCGGCCGGGCAGCAGCGAGGTGAAGGCGGCCAGCCCCAGCCTGCCCCGTCCCATCCACAGCAGCGCGAGATAGACGGCCGCCCCGCAGACCAGCCCGGCGCCCGCGGCCGCGGCGCCCGAGCCCAAAAGGGCGCGGGCCAGCAGCGGAAGAACGGCGAAGCTCAGCACGGCCGAAGAACCCGCCCACAGCAGGCCGCCGCCGGCCGGGGTCATCCCGAGCATCCGCCGCACCTGCACGACCGGCAGGAGATTACGAGTGATCAGCGCGGCGGCCCATGCCAGCGCGGCCCCGAGGATGCCATAGCGGGGGATCAGCAGGACGTTCAGCGTGAGGTTGACCGCCAGTGCGGCGGCGTTGTTGGCCAGGCTGAGCCCGCTGCGGCCCGCCATGAGCAGCATCACGTCGACCGGCCCACTGCTCGTCGCCACAAGCATGGCCAAGGCGAGGATCACCGTGGCGGCCTGCCCGGCGCCCGCGTATTCCCGGCCGAAGAAGCCCAGGTAGGTGGGGGCCGCGGTCGCCACGGCCAAGTGGACCGGCCAGGTCAGTGCGATGCTCCACGTCGTGCTGAGGGCGAACACGCGCTGTGCCCTGGCGTTGTCCGACAGCGCCAGCAACCTGCTGATCACGGGCTGCATCACCTGCTGGACGGCCTGGGTGCCGAGCTGCCCGATCACCATGAACCGGGTGGCGGCCGTATAGATCGCGGCGTCCAGCGGTGAGGCGAGTGCCGCGATCAGCACGATGTCGGCACGCTGCAGTGCGGTTTGGCAGATCTGGGCGATGGCCCGGGGAGCCGTATAGGACCAGAACTCCCTGATGAGTCCGGCCGTCGCGGGTCTGTCCGGAGCCGGTTGGTCCTTTGCCGGGCGGCGGGCGGCCCCGGTGCCACGGCTCCGCGCGGCGGGCTCCGCGGCCCGCCGGGCGAGCCGGGCGTACGACATCGCGGCCGCGACCAGCCCGGGCAGGTAGGGGAATCCCCAGGCCAGCGCTAGTGCGGCCGGGTGGTCGGCCACCAATGAGGCGATCACCACGCCGGCGACCTGGGCCGCCTGCCGGAACATCTTCTCGATGAGGACGGTGGGCCGCATGGCCGAGTGGCCCCGGGTCGCCGCGAGCAGTGCGTCCTGCGCCGCCGCGATGGGGAGGAAGACCGCGAGTACGCGCAGCATGGCGGCCGCCTCGGCCGGGTGGCCGCCGTCGACCAGGCGTGCCAGCCACGGAGCGGCGGCCGCCACCGAGATCGCCGCGACACTGGCGGTCACCATCACCGGGACCAGCGCGATGGGCACTGTGCGGCGGGCCGCCACCGTGTCGCCGAGCGCGAGCTGCCGTGGCAGCCAGCGGACCAGTCCCGCGTCGGAGCCCAGGCCCGAGACCGCACCCAGGATGACGAACAGCGAAGTGGCGGCGAAGAACGCTCCGGCGACCTGCTGGGAGTAGACGTGCGCCACCACGACCACCAGAGCCAGGCCGAGCGCACCCGCGCAGACCGCGCCCGCCAGGCTCAGCGCACCGCCCCTGGCCAGCCGGGTCATGGTGGGCTCCATGCTTTCGGAGCTCATGTCGGACCCGCTTCCTATGAGCCGGGCTCGGAGGTGCGCCGTGCGGCCCACTCCGTGGGCGGCTCCGCGGGCGCCTCCGCCGGGCCGGTCGTGGCCGAACCCGAGCCGACGGCCGGCAGCTCCCGGCGCGTCCCCGCCCGGCG
>JAOPYH010000355.1 GCA_025964715.1 Streptosporangiaceae bacterium
CCAGCCGCTCGGCGACGAGGATGCCCTCGGCGAAGCCGACGTGGGCCAGCTGCAGCGTCGGGATCAGGTCGCCGACGGCGGAGATGGTGGGAACGCTCGTACGGCAGTACTCATCGACCTTGACGTATCCGCGCTCGGTCTCGACACCGGCCTCTTCGAAGCCGAGTCCCTGCGAGACCGGGCCGCGTCCGACCGCCACGAGCAGGAGCTCGGCCTCGAGGGTCTTGCCGCCCTCGAGGGTGACCGAGACACCGCCGTCGTTGTGCTTGGCGCTCTCGAACCGGACGCCCAGTTCGAACTTGATGCCGCGCTTGCGGAACGCCCGCTCGAGGCGCTTGGAGCTGGTCTCTTCCTCGAGCGGCAGCAGGTGCGGCAGCGCCTCGACGATGGTGACCTCGGCGCCGAAGGAGCGCCACACGCTGGCGAACTCCACGCCGATGACGCCGCCACCGAGGATGACCACCGAGGAGGGCACCCGGTCGAGCACCAGGGCGTGGTCGCTGGAGATGATCCGGTCGCCGTCGAGGTCGAGGCCGGGCAGCGACTTGGGCGCCGACCCGGTGGCCAGCACGATGTGGCCCCCCTCGATCGTGGTCTTCTGGCCGTCCGCGTCCGTGACCTCGACCTGGGTGGGCCCGCTGAGCCGGCCCGCGCCCTCGATGATCGTGATCTTCTTGCTCTTGAGCAGACCCGTCAGACCCTTGACCGTCGTCGTGACGATCTTGTCCTTGTAGGCGTTGACACCGTTGATGTCGACGCCCTCGAACTGGGCCTTGATGCCGAAGGTCGCGCTCTCACGCGTCTGGTCCGCCACCTCGGCGGCGTGCAGCAGGGCCTTGGTCGGAATGCAACCGCGGTTCAGGCAGGTGCCGCCGAGCTTGTCCTTCTCGACGATCGCGACGCTCATGCCGAGCTCTACGGCCCGCAGGGCACACGCATAACCGCCGCTGCCACCACCTAGGACGACGATGTCAAAGGGGCCGCTATTCGCCACGGGACGCTCCTTGTCCGATATTCACTTGCCGTGCTGGCAATCTTGTCACTTGTCCGCTCTGGAGGGTTGTCCGGGGAGGGTGTGCCGTCACAGCGTTCCCGCTGCGACGTCCTCCGCGATCTGGACCAGCGTGCGAGTCGCCGCGCCGGTGCCACCCTTGGGTGTGTATCCGTAGGGCTCGCCCTTGTGGAAGGCCGGGCCCGCTATGTCAATATGCGCCCAACGCGCCCCCGCGGGGATGAATTCCTTGAGGAACACTCCCGCGACGAGCATGCCGCCCCAGCGCTCACCACTGATGTTGGCGATGTCCGCCACCGAGGAGTCGAGACCCTTGCGCAACTCCTCGGGGAGGGGCATCCCCCACGAGGACTCGCCGGCGCGTTCGGCAGCCGCCACAACCCTCTCACGGACGTCGTCGTCGTTGGCCATAACCCCGGCGGTACGTGTGCCGAGGGCGACCAGCTGGGCCCCGGTGAGGGTCGCGACATCGACGATGAGGTCGGGCTCGTCCTCACCGGCGCGGACGAGGGCGTCGGCCAGGACCAGGCGGCCCTCGGCGTCGGTGTTGAGCACCTCAACCGTCTTGCCGCCGTAAATCGTGATCACGTCGGACGGCCGCTGGGCGGTGCCGCTGGGCATGTTCTCCGCCATCGCGAGATAGCCCACGACGTTGACCTTGGGGGCCAGGCGGGAGATCGCCTGCAGCGCCCCGAGCACCGCTGCGGCCCCACCCATGTCCGACTTCATCCAGTCCATCGCCTCGGCGGGCTTGAGCGACAGACCACCCGAGTCAAAGGTGATGCCCTTGCCGACCAGGGCGACGGTCCTCGGTGCCTCCGGGTGGCGGTAGGCGATGCGGACGAGGCGGGGCGGGTTCACCGAGCCCTGGCCGACGCCGGCGATGCCGCCGTAGCCGCCGTCGACGAGTGCCTTCTCGTCGAGCACCTCGATCTCCAGGCCGGCCTCGGCGGCCACCTGCGTCGCCACCTCCGCGAAGGCCTCGGGGGTGAGGTCGGAGGGCGGGGTGTTCACGAGGTCGCGCACCAGGGTCACCGCGTCGGCGAGGGCCGTGGCGCGCGCCACGGCGTCGTCGCCGTCCACCTGCGTCATCAGCGTCAGCTCGGCCACCGGCGGCTTGTGGCCGTCGCCGGTGCGGTACTTCAGGTAGGAGTAGTTGCCCAGCAGGGCACCGGTCGCCACCGCGCCGATCTCCGCCGCGGAGCCGGCCGGCAGCGCGAGCCCGACGTGGCCGCAGCCCGCGAGGGCACGGACGCCGGCGCCCACGGCGCGGCGCACGTTCTCCAGGTCGGCGGGCCCGTCCGAGACGGTGCCGAGACCCACGGCGACCAGAACCGGTGCGGACACCTTGCCCAGGCTCGGGAGCTTGGTGACTTCACCGACCTTGCCGCACGCGCCCAGGGCGCTCAGGACCTCGGTGAGCCGGCCGTCGAAGGCGCGGTCGACGTCCTCCGAGCCCGATGCGAGTCCGAGTCCGGGGTCGGTCGAATGGACGCCGACCACGAGGGCGTCGGCGTCTATGACTGACGGTGCTGCGCTGGCAAGGCTGATGGTCGTCACGTAGTCCGATGTTAGTGCCCTGTCAGCCGAGGTTTGCCCGTTTGATCACGCGACACCGTGGCAGGCCGTCCCGGCATCATCCGAAACCGGGCATCTGTGTTGAAGTGGCCTGTCAGCGGCCCGGCGGCACGCCTCGAAGCCGCCGGGGCCACCCCATCAGGCCAGGGCGGTGACCAGGAGTGCCGCCGTCGCCGCGGTTTCGACGAGCGCGCCCAGAACATCGCCGGTGACCCCGCCGAGGCGCCGCACGAGGTGCCGGCGAAACAGCCCCGCGGCGCAGAGCCCCACCAGGACCGCGAGGGGAGGGGCGGCCGAGCCGGTGACGACGCCGAGGATCGTGGCCGCGGCCACAACGGTCACCGTGACGCCGGCCGCGGCCGGCCACGGGACGGTGCCGGCCACCATGGCCCCGAGACCGTCGGGCCGGGCGGCCGGAACGCCGCGGCGGCACGCCCAGGGCAGCGCCAGCCGTCCGGTGGTCGCGGCGAGCAGGACCGCCGGGGCCCCGACGCCGTGCCCGTTCGCGGCCGTGATCGCGGTCACCTGGATCAACAGCGTGAGCAGCAGCGCGACGACCCCGAACGGGCCGATGTCCGAACGGCGCATGATCTCGAGCGCTCCCGTGGCAGGACGGCCACTGCCCAGTCCGTCGGCGACGTCCGCGAGCCCGTCCAGATGGAGCCCCCGCGTCAGCAGCGCGCCTGACGCCACGGCGAGCACAGCCGCGAGCAGGACCTCTCCGCTCAGCTCCCGTACGGCCAGGAACACGCCGGTCTGCGGTACCGCGATCAGCAGCCCGACCGCGGGTGCCCACAGCATCCCGGCTCCGGCCACGGCCCGGTCCACCCGGCCCATCCCGGCCGGGATGACGGACAGTGTGCCGATCGCCAGGCGCAGCCCCTCGAGCCAGGTGGGCGAGCCAGCGGAGCGGGAGGTGAACCGGCTCACGAGAGATCCCGGCTCACGCCGGCCACGACGAGCGCGGTCTCCTCGGACTCGGCGGCCAGCCGCTGGTTCAGCGCACCGAGGAGATCGCGGAACAGCCGTCCAGCAGGGGTGGCCGGGACCGGCGACAGGCCCACCTCGTCGCTCACCGCCACGACATGAGCCTCCGACGCACGCCACGCCTCGATGAGCTCGTCGAGCCACGGCCGGACCGCCTCCGGCCGGTGCCAGCCGCCGCAGGCGTCCATCGCGGCGGTCAGCCACGTGCCCACGCCGTCGACAAGCACGGCACCGGACTCGGCACGGAGCACGCCCGCCACATCCGCGGTCTCCACGGTCCGCCACCACGACGGCCGGCGCCCGCGATGGCCGTCGATCCGGGCGCTCCACTCCGGATCGTCGTCCCGCCGCTGCGCCGTGGCGACATAGGTGACGTACGGATGAGCGGCCAGCCGCAGCTCCGCCTCCCGGGACTTCCCCGACCGGGCGCCGCCGAGGATCAGGCTGCGGTACGGGCCGGAGCGGGGCCGGACCCACCAGCCGAGCCGGCGCTCGAGCTCCTCCGGCGTGGTGACGCGGTGGTCGACGTGCACGGCGCCGACCTGTCCGTCAGCGCTCAGCGCGCCGCGGTGCCGGAGGTCGCCGAGGTGCTCCGGCGCGCCGATGAGGTCCAGCAGCGCGGCGTCGTAGCGCACGCCGGCCGCTGGTTCCGGGGATCTCCCCGGTCCGGAGGCGTACAGCAACCGTCCCCCGCAGGGCCCGCGAACGTCGTAGCCTCCCGGCACCGACCGGCGGGGGCACTCATCGAGCGGGACGCCGTCGAGCAGGACTCTCGTGGGCTCATGGCTGATGCCCCGGGCGCGGAGCCTTCCGCAGGACGCGCAGCGGCAGCCGGGCTCCGGCCAGCCTCGGGGGCCCGCCGCGCCGGGCAGATCGATTCTCATGTTCCGGGCTTTCGTACTGGCCGAATGGGCGGTGCGGGAGGTCGCGGACCGGTGCACGGACCGCGCCGGCGAGGCGGTTCCACCGCGCGCGGGCACACTAGGCTCACTTCGACATACGAGGACGGAGTGAGCCGATGCCGTGGAGCTGGCGGTTGGAGAAGGGCGACGGACGTACGGTCGATGGTGGTTTCCCCAGGGAGACGTTCACGACCCAGGCCGACGCGGAGACATGGCTGGGGGAGAACTGGCGCGGGCTCGCCGACGGGGGAGTCGATCAGGTCACCCTGCTCGACGAGGACGCCGAGGTGTACGAGATGAGTCTCCACCCGCCCCAGGGCTGAATGGGGCCGAACCAGCCCACGCCTCCCCGGACCGGCGGGCCCGGGGAGGCGTGGCGGCGGGGATGCCGTCCTACGGCCGCGTGGCCGGGCTGACCGTCTTCTCCGGGTCTGCCACGACCACCGGGCCGAGCACGTCGTCGATGCGCGTCATGATCTCCGGGTCCAGCTTGACCCCGGCCGCCTTGACGTTGTCGCGCACCTGCTCCGGCCGGGACGCGCCGATGATGGCAGCGGACACGTTCTGGTTCTGCAGGACCCAGGCGACCGCGAGCTGAGCCATGGACAGGCCCACCTCGTGCGCGATGGGCTTGAGCTCCTGCACTCGCGTGAGCAGGTCGTCTCGCAGCCACCGGCTGATGGTGTCGGCGCCGTTGCCCTCGTCGGTCGCGCGCGACCCGGCCGGGGGAGTCGCCCCCGGCTTGTACTTGCCGGTCAGGACACCCTGGGCGATGGGCGACCAGACGATCTGGCCGACGCCCTCCTTCTCGCAGAGCGGCACCACCTCGGGCTCGATGACCCGCCACAGCATGGAGTACTGCGGCTGGTTGGACACGAGCCGGTCGAAGCCCATCTCGTCAGCGATCTTGAGCGCCTGAGCGATCTCGTCCGCGCGCCATTCCGAAACGCCGACATAGAGGACCTTGCCCTGCCGGACCAGGTCGTCGAAGGTCTTGAGGGTCTCCTCGAGCGGCGTCTCGTGGTCGAAACGGTGTGCCTGGTAGAGGTCGACATAGTCGGTCCCCAGCCGTCGCAGCGAGCCGTGGATCGACTCGGTGATGTGCTTACGGGAGAGGCCGCGGTCGTTCGGGCCGGAGCCGGTAGGCCAGTAGACCTTGGTAAAGATCTCCAGCCCCTCTCGACGCTGTCCCTTGAGGGCGCGGCCGAGCACCTCTTCCGCCCGGGTGCCGGCGTAGACGTCCGCGGTGTCGAAGGTCGTGATCCCTTCCTCCAGGGCCGCCTGCACGCAGGCCTGCGCCGCCTCCTCCTCCACCTGGGAACCGTGCGTGATCCAGTTGCCGTATGCGATCTCGCTGATCTTGAGGCCGCTGCGGCCGAGGTTTCTGAACTCCATGATTTCGACCCTAACCGGCACCAAGAGCAGGTACGGACCCGCACCCGGCAGACCCAAGGGCCGGGAGATCAGACCAGCGCCGGCAGATCAGACCTTGGCCTTCTCGCCGGCCCGCAGCCGCGGCTTGGGCATCCTGAGGCGGCGGATCTGCATGGAGCGCAACGCCGCGTACATCCCGACGCCGCTGCGGTCCTCGCCGGGGAAACGCTCGGCGGCCAATCTCTTGACCCGTTCGCTGATGACCAGTCCCTCGACCAGGGCGATGCCCAGCAACAGCGGAAACATGAAAGGCACCAGCACTTTGGCGAACACGAATGGCAGCAGGCTGACGGCGAAGATGACGAAGAAGGACCACATCAGATAGGAGCCCACCG
This sequence comes from Streptosporangiaceae bacterium, assembly GCA_025964715.1. Lineage (GTDB taxonomy): Bacteria > Actinomycetota > Actinomycetes > Streptosporangiales > Streptosporangiaceae > Actinomadura_C. The sequence continues at coordinate 6,249 of JAOPYH010000355.1, forward strand.
TGCGGCGCGCGTCGACGTAGTCGCGAGCGAGCCTGCGCACGGGTCCGCGGTCGCGCTTCTGCAGGTACCTCTCCTCGCCACGGGCCATGCCCTCACGGACTTTGACCCGATCCTCGGCCTGGCGGCCACGGACCTGGCGATAGGCCTCTTTGCGGCCCTTGGGCGCGATGATTGGCTGGCGGCGGCGCTTTTCCGCCTCGCTGCGTTTGGGGGTGGGCCGGCCCTTCCCCCCGGGTTTTGCGACCTCAGGGGTTTGCGCGGGGGCGGGCTCACTACGACGTCGGAACACGGACATCAGGGTACCGCCCGCGAACCTCATGGCTGCCTCGTGCGTTAACGCGTAGGGTGAGAGCAATCCCAGCAGTGGTCACCCGAGCACTTGGGCACAGGCAGTTGGGCACAGAACATCACGAAGGGACCGGCCGCGCGCGATGAGCGTGATGAAGCGAATGTCGATGATCTTCAGGTCGAAGGCGAACAAGGCCCTGGACCGCATGGAGGATCCTCGCGAAACCCTCGACTATTCCTACCAGCGACAGCTCGAGATGCTGCAGAAGGTCCGTCGGGGCGTCGCCGACGTCGCGACCTCGCGCAAGCGGCTCGAACTGCAGATCCAGCAGCTCGAACAGCAGCAGAACAAGCTCACCGAGCAGGGGAAGAAGGCGCTGCAGGTAGGCCGCGAAGACCTCGCGCGTGAGGCGCTGACCCGCCGCTCGGGGCTGGACGGCCAGCTGGCGGACCTGCGGCAGCAGTACACCAACCTGCAGGGCGAAGAGGAGAAGCTGACGCTCGCCTCCCAGCGGCTGCAGGCCAAGGTCGACTCCTTCCGCACCCGCAAGGAGACCATCAAGGCCACCTACACGGCGGCCGAGGCGCAGACCAAGATCAACGAGGCGTTCTCCGGCATCTCCGAGGAGATGGGCGACGTCGGGCTGGCGATCCAGCGCGCCGAGGAGAAGACCGAGAACATGAAGGCCCGCGCCGGCGCCATCGACGAGCTCTTGGCCTCCGGTGCCCTCGAGGACTTCTCCGGGCCCCGTGACGACATCCAGGCGGAGCTCGACCGGGTGGGCGGCGGCACCGATGTGGAACTCGAGCTCCAGCGGATGAAGGGCGAGCTCGGGCAGGGCGAGGCGCCCAAGCAGCTCGACCCCGGCGCTCCGGGTGGGGCGCACCAGGCCCGCCCGCAGCACCCGGGAGGCCAGGCATGATCGTCCGGATCATGGGTGAGGGGCAGATGAACGTCGCGGGCGAGGACCTGTCCGCGCTCAACGCCCTGGACAACGAACTCGAGCTGGCGATCGAGTCGGGCGACGAGGACAAGTTCCGCACCGCACTCCACGCGCTGCTCGACAACGTCCGGCGGGTCGGCGAGCCGCTCGCCGCGGACAGCCTCGAACCCTCGGAGCTGATCCTCCCGCCCGCGGACTCCGGGATGGAAGAGGTACGCGCCATGCTCGGGGACGAGGGCCTTATCCCGGACTGAGCCGCATTCGCGCGATGTGTACCTCTATGAAGGAAGCACCTTCTATAGAGGTACACAACCGGTGATCAGTGGCCGCCGGCGATCAGGGGAGTGCCAGCATCTGGTCCAGGGCGCGACGGGCGTAGTGCGCGGTCTCCTCGTCGACCTTGATCTGGTTCACCACGTTGCCGGCCGCCAGCGACTCGAGCGACCAGACCAGGTGCGGCAGGTCGATGCGATTCATGGTCGAGCAGAAGCAGACCGTCCGGTCGAGGAACATCACGTTCTTGTCCGGGTGGGCACTCGCGAGCCTGCGGACCAGGTTCAGCTCGGTGCCGATCGCCCACGAGGACCCGGCCGGGGCCGCGTCCAGGGTCTTGATGATGTACTCCGTAGACCCGATCCGGTCGGCGGCGAGCACGACCTCGTGCTTGCATTCGGGGTGCACGAGCACGTTGACACCCGGGACGCGCGACCGGACATCGTCGACGCTGGCCTTGCTGAAGCGGCCGTGAACCGAGCAGTGCCCCTGCCACAACAACATCTTCGCGTCCCGGATCCGCTCGGTGGTCAGCCCCCCGTCCGGCCGGTGCGGGCTGTAGAGGACGCAGTCGTCGAGCGACAGTCCCATCTCGAGTACGGCGGTGTTGCGACCGAGGTGCTGGTCCGGCAGGAACAGGACCTTGCCGCCCTGGCCGTAGGCCCAGTCCAGCGCCCGCTTGGCATTGGAGGACGTGCAGACGGTGCCCCCGTGCCGGCCCACAAAGGCCTTGATGTCGGCGGAGGAGTTCATGTACGTCACCGGAACGACGTCATCGGCGACCCCCGCGTCCTCGAGAACCTCCCAGCACTCCTCGACCTGGTCGTAGGTGGCCATGTCCGCCATGGAGCAGCCGGCGCCGAGGTCGGGGAGCACGACCTGCTGGTGGCCGGCGGTGAGGATGTCCGCCGACTCGGCCATGAAGTGCACGCCGCAGAAGACGATGTAGGGAGCCTCCGGCCGGGCCGCGGCCTCGCGCGCGAGTTTGAACGAATCGCCGGTCACGTCGGCGAACTGCACGACCTCGTCCCGCTGGTAGTGATGGCCGAGGACGAACAGGCGATCACCGAGTGCGGCCTTGGCCGCCCTGGCCCGCTCGACGAGGTCGGGATCGGACGCGGGCGGGAGGTCTCCGGGGCAGGAGACGCCACGTTCACTGCCAGGGTCGGCCTCGCTGCCGAGAAACAGCAGCGGGAGGTTGCCGAGGTCCGGAGCGGCTGTCATCGGGACTCCTTGGCGTACTTATCGTCGGTCTGACGACTAATAATCGCACACCCTGGCGAGAGGTACGTCACCACCCGGTGACAGGTCGCCGCGGACACATACACTGTGAGGGTTCGGACAGCGCGAGGGCGGAATGATCGTGCCTGGAGGTACGTTGTCGTACGGGACAGGCCGACGAGTCTTCGGACGACCTCGTCAACGACAACAAGTTCAAGGCCAACCAAGCGACGGTCGCCGCATGGCGGCGGAGCTAGACCGGGAGCTAACACATGACGGTTTCAGGCGAGACCACGCAGACCACTCAGGAGGGCGTCGTCCTCAGCGAGGCTGCCGCCGAGAAGGTCAGGAGCCTGCTCGAGCAGGAGGGCCGTGACGACCTGGCGCTGCGCGTCGCCGTTCAGCCGGGCGGTTGCTCTGGCCTGATCTACCAGCTCTTCTTCGACGAGCGGGATCTCGACGGCGACCAGACCCACGACTTCGGCGGCGTCAAGGTGGTCGTCGATCGGATGAGCTCCCCCTACCTAGGCGGCGCCACGATCGACTTCGTGGACACGATCGAGAAGCAGGGGTTCACGATCGACAACCCCAACGCCACGGGCTCCTGTGCCTGCGGCGACTCCTTCAGCTAAATCCCGTCAGAGCCGGGCGGGCTGCTGAGAAACGGCCCGGGTGACCACGCATGCGATGCGGGTCACCCGGGCCGTTCTGTGACCGGGGGCCGCGTCGACGCCGCCCTGGGGTGACCACTACCGTGCCTCACTGGCCCGCGGCTCGCGCCGGCGGGCCGACGTTGCCCGGCTGACACAGCCGGACAGACAGCCGGACGACACAGACGAGGAGAGCGACGCCGTGCGCATCGCCGTGACTGGCTCTATCGCGACCGATCACCTGATGACCTTCCCCGGGAAGTTCGCCGACCAGCTCATCCCCGATCAGCTGCACAAGGTCTCGCTGTCGTTCCTCGTGGACGAGCTGGAGATCCGCCGCGGTGGCATCGCGGCGAACATCTGCTTCGGCATGGGTTGCCTCGGTGAGCGGCCGATCCTGGTCGGTGCGGTGGGCGCCGACTTCGCGGACTACCGTTCGTGGCTCGAGCGCCATGGCGTCGACGCCGCCTCGGTGCACGTCTCCGACGTCCGGCACACCGCCCGATTCCTGTGCACCACCGACGACGATCACAACCAGATCGCATCCTTCTACGCGGGCGCGATGTCGGAGGCCCGTGACATCGAGCTCGGTCCGGTCGCCGACCGCGCCGGTCGCCTCGACCTCGTGGTGATCAGCCCGAACGACCCCGAGGCGATGCTCCGCCACACGCAGGAGTGCCGGACCCGCGGCATCCCCTTCGCCGCGGACCCGTCCCAGCAGCTCGCCCGGATGGACGGTGACGACGTCCGCGCGCTCATCGATGGCGCCGCGTACCTGTTCACCAACGAGTACGAGAAGGCACTGGCGGAGCAGAAGACGGGTTGGACCGACGAGGAGATCCTGGACCGGGTCCAGATCCGGGTCACGACGCTCGGCCCCAAGGGCGTCCGGATCGACCGCAAGGGTGAGCCGAGCCTGCACGTGCCGGCCGCCCCCGAGGAGGCGAAGGTCGACCCCACCGGCGTCGGCGACGCGTTCCGCGCCGGATTCCTGTGCGCGACCTCATGGGGTCTGCCGCTCGAGCGGGCCGCGCAGACGGGCAATCTGATCGCCGTTCACGTCCTCGAGAGTGCGGGCTGCCAGGAGTACGTGCTCGGCCGGGCGCGCTTCACCGAGCGCTTCGCCGCCGCCTACGGCGACGATGCCGCCGAAGAACTCGCGGCTCACCTCACCTGCCCGAACCCGTAACACCCGAGGAGCCTCGCTCCGCTCGCGCCGCGCGAGCGGAGCGAGCGCGATCAGTAGGTGCGGCGGATGTGGAAGGCCCACCCTCGGGGGAGCGGCTCCTCGCGGACGAAGTCCTGGGACTTCATGCGGCACCATGCCGGCACGTCCGTGCGGGCCGCCACGTCGTCGGCCTGCACGGCGACGATCTCGCCGACCGGCACCTCGCGGATGCGCTCGGCCAACAGGATGATCGGGATCGGGCACTTGCGGCCGAGCGCGTCGATGACCAGGAAGACCGGCGGGCCACTGTAAACGGCCGGCGCGGGGGCCGGCGGGGGCTCGGGCGACGGCCTGCCGCGCGTACGGCGTCTCAAGCTCATGGGGTCACTCCGGCGGCACGGCGTAGGCGGGTGATGGCGTCGGGGAGCACGCTGAGGAAGCGGTCCACATCGGTGGATCGAGTCCCCCGCGGCAGCGATACCCGCACGTTCCCATGCGTAATCACTCCCATCGCCTCCAAAACGTGACTTGGCCGGAGAGTATCCGCTGTGCAGGAACTGCCCGAGGACACCGCGAAACCGAGTCTGTCCAGCTCTGTGATCAGCGCCTCGCCCTCGACGTACAGGCAGGAGAAGGTCACCAGGTGCGGCAGCCGGCGCACCGGGTCGCCGACCACGTCGACATCCGTGATGATGTGGGGGAGTCGTTCACGGATGCGCTCGACCATGGCCGACAACCGCGGCGCCTCGGCGAGCATCTCGGCGCGGTAGGCCTCGAGTGCCGCGGCCGCCGCGGCCGCCGCGGGGACGTTCTCGAATCCGGGGACCCGCCGCCCTTCCCGCTCGTCCTCGGGTAGCGGCGAACGCCACCGGGTGTTCTTACGGATCACCAGGATGCCCACCCCCGCGGGTCCGCCCCATTTGTGGCCGCTGGCCGCCAGCAGCGACCAGCCTCCCGGCACCTCGGTCCGTCCCACCGACTGCGCCGCGTCCACGAACAATGGCACTCCGGCCGTACGGCAGATCTCGGCGACCTCGCCCACCGGCTGCACCGTGCCGACCTCGTGGTTGGCCGACTGGAGACACGCCAGCGCGGTGTCCGGACGCAGCGCCGCCGCGAACGAGGCCGGATCCACCCGTCCCGTGCGGTCCACCGGGACCGTCGTCACCTCGCCCCCGGCACGTTGGTGGGTCTCGGCGGCATGCAGGACGCTGGAGTGCTCGACCGCGCTGACCACCAGGTGCGCGCCGGCCCGTCGCCGTCCCCGCAGGCCCCCGAGGACCGCGAGGTGGACGGCCTGCGTGCCGGAGGAGGTGAAGAACAGCTCATCGGGTCTGACGTCCAGGACGGCCGCGGTCCGTGACCGCGCCCGGTCGAGGAGCATCCGAGCCTGTCGCCCCGGGCCGTACAATCGGGCGGGGTCGGCCCATCCCGCCTCCAGGGCGCTCAGCAACTCGGCCCGCGCCATGGGATGCAGGAGTTCGGTCGACGCCGCGTCGAAAAAGGGCACGACACGACCCTAACGGGACCCCGGACGGGGTGTGTTGGACCCTCGCGCTAACCTGTGCTGCACACGTATAGGAACTGACCTGACCGCCCGGGACTACCGGGCTTTCGTCTGTGGGGAAGGCATTCTGTGAGTCCGACCCGCTATTGGTGGGCCCTGACCGACCGGTTGCGTTCGCGCGAGTCCTCGGGGACGCGCCGCATGGCCGATGTTGTTCAGCATCCCGCCGGGAAGCGGCGTGCGCCCGCGCGAGGGCGACGCGCGTTGACGAGTGCCAGTGGGCTGGCACTGTTGGCGATGACCGCCACCGCATGCAGTGGTGAGGCGGCCCGCCTTGGTATGCCGGAGCCGATCAGTGAGCAGGGCAAGCGCGTCCTGACACTGTGGCAGGGCTCCTGGGTGGCCGCGCTGGCGACGGGCGTGCTCGTCTGGGGCTTGATCATCTGGGCGGTGCTCTTCCACCGCAAGCGCTCCGACGACCTCCCGCCCCAGGTTCGCTACAACCTGCCGATCGAGATGCTCTACACCGCCGTCCCGTTCGTGATCATCGCGGTGCTCTTCTACTTCACCGCGCGGGATGAGACCTACCTCGAGAAGACGAGCGCGCATCCCGACGTCGTCGTCGACGTCACCGCGTTCCAGTGGAGCTGGCGGTTCGACTACCCACAGCACAACGTCAGCATCATCGGCATGCCGGCGGCCCCGGACGACAACCCGGGGAACAAGCCGGTGCTCGTGGTGCCGACCGGTGAGACCGTGCGGTTCAACCTGCACTCGCAGGATGTCATCCACTCGTTCTGGGTGCCGGCGCTCCTCTACAAGAAGGACGTCATGCCCGGATACAACAACAAGTTCGAGGTCAAGCTGACCAAGACTGGGACCTACGAGGGCCGCTGCGCGGAGCTGTGCGGCGTCGACCACAGCCGGATGCTCTTCCAGATGAAGGTCGTCACCCCCGCGCAGTTCCAGCAGTTCATCAACACCAAGAAGGCAGCGGGGGGCACCCAGTGACCGCGACCACACAAGCCGCCGTCGCACCGGCGGCCGGGGCGCGGACGAGTAAGGGACGCCTGATCGTGTCCTGGATGACGTCCACGGACCACAAGGTGATCGGCTACCTGTACCTGATCACCTCGTTCATGTTCTTCCTGATCGGCGGCATCATGGCGCTGATCATGCGGGCCGAGCTCTGGAAGCCGGGCCTGCAGGTCACCAGCAACGAGCAGTTCAACCAGCTCTTCACGATGCACGGCA
>JAOPYH010000366.1 GCA_025964715.1 Streptosporangiaceae bacterium
TCCTGTTGTCGGCAGCGCCCGCCGAATTCCAGGAGGGCGTCGTCTCCCGGGACGAGCTGAACGCACTCCAGGCCGACCCGCCCTCTTGGCTCGCCGACCTGCGCCGCGAGGGCCCCCACCCCCGCCACGTCGTCGCCGCCAAGCTCCGCGTCTCCGCCTCGGGCCTAGCCCGTGCCGGCATCACGGGCCCCCTCACCACCGCCGAGATCGAGACCTTGAAAGCCGAAAACCCCGACTGGCTAGAACGCGAGCAGGCCATCCAAACCAAGGTCCGCCAAGAGGAGCTTCGCCTCAAGCAGCAGCGCGCCAAGGCCTGACCCACGGGAACGAGGTAGGACTCTGCAGCTAGATGCCCCGACCAATCTGCCCGACGTGTCCCTTGGGCTGAGAACCAACGCCAGGGGCACTTGGCGCGGAAACGGGACAACTATCTGAAGAAGCCGCTGCTCAACTAACTGTGCAGTCCCATGATCGCTGACGCGCGATAATGGCGATTGGTTTCGCGTCTCGGGATGGAGGTCGGTGTTGGCGATCCATCAGCCCGTTTACCGGTGTGCCGCCCGCGTGCCTTCAGAACCGCTGGCTCCCCCGAACCATCGACAGGCCCAGGCATGACCTGACAGCGCTCCCGGAGTGCTCCCCATCCGTGCTCCCGTGCTCCCTCTAGGAGCGGGGAGCACCGGGAGCACACATGGTCGCTGAACCGTCCTGAACCGACGCCAATGGATGTCATAGATGCCCGCTGACCTGCATTTTCTCAAAAAGCCACAGGTCAGGGCATGATCCGGACTACCTTGACACGGTAGAGGTCACGACTCCGTGCGCTCTCATCCGTACGGCATACCCGGAACCTCATAAAGATCGATCCGTACCTCCATCATGACGTCGTGGATGTGGTGTGCGCCCCGCAGAAAGCGCGAACACGCGAACCTGCGCATGATCCGGCCGAATGCCAACCCGTCCATCCGGGTGCTGTGGTTGCTCGGTGGTTGCTCGTATGTCACGGAACGGACCGGCACGACGCGGCACAACCCGGCATCGGAATCGGCGGAGTCGCGCACGAACCGGCATAGAACGACAGCCAGCGCACCGATCCGATACGGCAGCATCGGACTTCTCATCCGACGGTCGGGGGTTCGAATCCCTCCGGGCGCGCACCGTCTGACCTGGGCTTTCTCTGGATTTTGCGGGGAGCCCGGTGGTTGTTTTGGGGTGGTTTGCAACTCCTGTTAGCTCGATGTTAGCTCGCGTGTCACGATCTTGTCACGGCACGTGATCGCGTACGCGTTCCAGGACCCTGGTTGCCGGGCGGAGACTCGGAAGAGATGGAGCCCGCGGAACGGCGCGGCCAACTCTCTGCCGTCTTGATCTCATCAATGTCGGACCGGCGAACAAGCCGAACTTATGACAGGGCTTCGGTGTTTACGTGGCCGACTCTCGGCCGCTCGAAATCACTCCGCCCGGCCACCGTGGATCCGGTCAGAGGATGGACTTGACCCTAGAGATCGAGTCGAGCGTTCATATCCTGCGCCCTGGGCGACAGGCCCGCTTGGGACCGGCATGCGCTGACCTCAACCGCGTGCGGAGGGGGAGGCGGATCTCGGCCGAGGCCGCCGCCCAGGGCGCCCACACGCCGGGTCCTTCGCTGTCCAGCATCCGTGTGTCACAGACTCAGCGAGATCCTCGGCACTTGACGTGATGGCACCATCGGCCTGGGTCCATGAGGCGGCTCCGTGCGAGATAACTAGGGCAGTCCCGGAGGGGAGCCGAACGGCGGGCAGCGTCGGGGCTGAGCGCTGGAGCGCCCCAAACCCCGTATCGACCTTCGATGGCACACCACCTGAAGATCATTAAAACCATGATCCCTAGTACGGCAGCCGCCAATTGCTAGCTGACCAGGTTGTTTCCTGGGCTTAGGCGGGTGCGTCGGTGGAACGAGCGGGAGCGTGCCTGGTGGCGGCTTCGCCAGTTCAGCCAGTGTGCGGTGTGGCCGGGGGGATACGCGAGTTGGTGGGTGGCGGCGAGCAGGTGTCTGATTCTGGGACGGTCAGCGGGATCATCCCGGGGTCGTCGGGTGGAGCCTGGTCAGGGTGGACGGGCGGCGGGGCCTGGGTATCGGTGCGGGCGGTGAGCTGGGCGGCGGTGATCGCGCAGATGGCCAGGGGCGGCCATGACCAGCACAATGTGGCGGCCGATTGCGGTGAACAGCCGTGCCTGGCACTCATCAAGTCCGAAGCAGTCCTTGCCGGACTCAAAGTCCTCTTCAACTGGCCATCTCAGCCCGGCGGCCCGGATCGGCCGGGTCTTGGTCACCGGTTGGCCTTCGGGCACGTAGCAGTAGCAAAAGGCCAGCTCGCCGGTCCTCAGGTGGCGGCGGGCCAGCAGGTGATGACGCGGCGAGGCGGTGGCGATCCACGCCCAGGCATACCACCCGCTGGCCCTTGGAGCCGGTGCCGGCCGAGCGGATCTCCCAACCCTGTTTGCCGGTCGCCAGCTGCTTTACCGCCTGCGCGCAGGTCAGTTTCGTCCCAGTGGCGAGTGTGATCGTGAAGCTGGAGGGGACCCGCAGCACGTAAGCCTGGCCGCATTCTTCGAAGAACTCCCGCAGCTGGGTACAGCCGCCGTAGACCTCATCGCCGCAGATGAAGTCGAACCTCAACCCGTCAGCGTAGGCGTCGGTGCAGATGTCGATGGCCAGCTGACCCTTCGTGCGGAACTCCAGGTCCAGCGGCAGGCCCATGACCAGTGACGTCACCGGATCGGCGATGTGCTCTTTCGGTATCCATTGGCGCGCGCCGGCCAGCGCGTGCCCGACCTGCTCCCGGACATAAGACAAGTGCACCGTGTTCATGCCGTTCGCGACCCGGCCCGCGCACCCGATGTACTGACGTTTCCCCCCGGCCGTGGCCTCGCCCTGTTTCTCCTGCCCGGTCTCATCCAGCACTCCGATCACCAAGCCCCCACGCCGCCGGCGCCGCGCGGCCGCATCCAGACCTTCCGCCGCGAACCGCCGTATCTCGCTCATCGCCGCGGACTCATCCCAGGCCGCCCTGTTCAACAACCGCTGCGTCCGATCCGGCGACCTGTCTCCGGGTAGCTGTTCAGCTAAAGGTCAGAGCGTTGCGCAAGCCTGTCAGCTGCGAAGATGGATACCGGCTCTTTTCGGATTCAACGTGCCCGATCATCGCCGTCTAGCATCGACTGTCCGGTTTCGTGTGCGCTCTGTGGCGGCTTGGGCAGCGTGAAACCGGCTTCTGACCTCAGGCCGAACAGCTACGTCTCCGGCATGCTGAGCGATCGTCCACCCGTTCCGCTTCGGCAACTCGCTGACCAAGGCCGACACGTACGAGACTGGTGGCCAAGAACGGCCATCAGGCCACTCATGTCGAATCGCTGCTTGACGCAGGATGACCGGAAATGTTGCTCTTATCGAGAGCACGATTCACTAAAGGCTCGGATCCGGCGGGGAGTTCGGCTGTTCGCGTACGTCCTAAGCGACTCATCCAGGCAACTTCACGATGCTTCTGAAGCGGAGGTTCTGTAATGGCACCAAAGGTCGATCAAGTCAAGTCAGACCCGGGGCTGTCTCAGCGCTACGACGAGCTGTACAGCACCGACGCATTCAAGTCCCGCCTGCATAACATCGTCACAACCAGCCGCGCCCTCCTGCTCCTTTCGGCCCCTGGGTTCGGCGCAGCACAGTACGATCCGACAAATAATTCGATCACAGTCTGGCAGCAAAGCAGCGTAGGGGTGGCCAAGACAAACATGGAGCTCCGCGACGACATCTTTTTCGAGATGCACAACGCAAAGAAGTCCATGGCTTTCAACGACCTCGGTGGATCTAAAGGATACAACCGAGAGTCTTTGGCGAGCGGCGGCATCAAGAAGAAGGCGGGTTATGCGCTGGCAACCGAGTGGGTGGAATGGGCCAACGTTGCGGAATTCGTGATCCTGACCGCCCTCGTGAACAACCAGTCCACCATAGGGCAGCTGTTGCCCACTCCGCCGGTATACCAAGCCGCCTTCGCCCCGGGCGCGACATGTTGGCTGAAGTTCTCAAACTACCTCAATGCACAATTGGCGTCAGGGCATACCACCACGTACGATGCGGCCGCTGCGCCTCCTGCCACAGGATGGCTGGGCAAGAAAATTCTCGAAGCGCTTGCCACCAAGAACAAAACTGACCTGGAGATCACTTCCGTTGAGATGGCCCCACCCGGCAGCCTGAATACCCGAGCCAACCCCTTCACCTGGGGACTCCTCAACACCCTCCAACTGACCTGAGTGCCTCGACCCGCCGAGCCGTCCGCTATTGAATCGCGATGGAACCGTCATCCTGTCCAGACCCTTCCGGGACTGGCGCGGGAAGGCCGAACGCCGACGGTGAAGAACGTCGGTAAGCCGTGTGCGGGAGAACCGCATGCACGGTTTGACGGGCGGGGACTGGAAACGACCGTGACATACGGAAACACGCCAGTCCCCGACCCTACCCAATTGAGGTTTGACCTGGTGTGATGCGGTTGGGGAGGCTGCGTACATGAGGACAGCCTGTGCGGTGCCAAAACGGTGAACACTGGGGCTGAGCTGGGCGTTCGCAGTGCGATCAGGCAGCTCTGCGGTACTCGCTGATCAGCCCGATGACGGTCTTTCGGCGGTGGATCCGGGCGGTCATGTCGATCACCTTGCCGGGATCGTGCAGCGGCGGGCGCAGAGAACGGCCTTGATGTGGGCGGTGATCGGTTCTTGGTCCGATCGGTCGCTTCCTTTAGGAGTCCTTCGGCTCGGCTGTGGTGCCCGGTCCCGTCTGGTCAGCCATGCCCACGAATGTAGCCGGAACGGATGTCGGGTCAGGGAGCGCATGGCCAGGTTGAGGCGATGGCCGGATGCGGCACAGCGATTGAAGCCATCTTTCGCGCTGTCGATGATAGGAGCGAACCCCAACGGAGGCGCCTCGTGGCCAGTAACCACCCCGACGGCAACGACGGACAACCCGGCGTTCATGAATGCGGGCAGGTCTCCGCTGGTCTCTCGGATTTCGGACTTAATGATAAGGGCGCCTTAGGGGCCACCTTTGTCGCCGATCTCGCGCCCAAATAGACGGATGTGGCGCAATAGTAAACGGGACCTGTCATGGCCAAATATGCCAAGCACGGGAGTTAGCCCATGGCGCCAGCGATCGAAACCGGCGATCAAGAGGCTGATCGTTCGGATGGCGCGGGAGAACCCGACGTGGGGGCACCGCAGAATCCAGGGGGAGCTGGCCCGCCTCGGGTACGCGATCGCCGCGTCCACAGTGTGGGAGATCCTGCACGCCGCCGGCATCGATCCGGCGCCGCGGCGGGCCGGGCCGACCTGGCGGGGTGTTCCTGGCCGCCCAGGCGCACACGATCATCCCGTGTGACTTCCTGGTGGTGGAGACGGCGCTGCTCAAGCGGCTGTAGGTGCTGGTGTTCATCGAGCACGGCACTCGACGGCTCCATCTGACTGGAGTGACCGCGCACCCGACCGGAGCATGGGCGCGCAGCAGGCCCGCAACCTGACCATGGACCTGGGCGACCGTATCAGCACGCTGCGGTTCGTGATCCACGATCGTGACCCGCTCTTCACCACCGCGTTCGCCGAGGTATTCACATCCGAAGGACTGCGGGTCATCACGACCCTGCCGGACCCCGCGGATGAACGCCGTCTGCGAACCCGTCATCGCAACCCTCCGCCGCAAATTGCTCGACCGGATCCTGATCCTCGGTGAGCGCCACCTGGCCTCGGTGCTCGGTGAGTACCTGGCCCATTACAACGGTCACAGACCGCACCAGTCCCGGTGCCAGCGACCTCCGGACCTTCAAACGCAGCCGGCCCGGGACTCGGCCGAACTCACCGACCCGCGGACCATCCGGCGAAGACCCGTCGTCGCGGGGGCGATCAGCGAATACCACCCCGCCGCATAACCGCAGCTCAGGCCACGTGACCTAATATTCGAGCGGCACACCCTTCAGGTCACAGTGAGCCGATGCCCAGGACGACCGGGGCGGAGGCGGTGGTAAGACCTTGCGCGGTGAGACAGTCCTGAGGCTTCGTGCTGAACATGATGAACGTCCCGGTCCACGGCGCTCCCTTGAACTCGCCGTCGACGACCATGCCCTTGATCAAAACGAGGCTCTTGGCACCGTTGACGGAGACGGTGGAGGTGGAGGACAGCGTGCTGGTGTTGCCGTTGTTCCACGTGATCCTCCGGGTCCCGGCTCTCCTGCCGGAGGTGCAGGAGAACGTCCCCGTGGCGGAGAAGGTGGACGTGGCCTGGGAAATGGTGGGATCACTGCTGGAGACGCACCTGGTCAAGTCGGCCTTCCCGTTGACCGTGACCTCGCGGGGCTGGTCGGTGAGGCCGGGGGTGTAGGTCACCGTCTGGGAGCCGGTGCAGTCGGTGGTCCCGATCGCAGCACGTGCGCCGGTCGCGGCCGAGACGAGCGTGGTGACGAGCAGTATAAGGCCGCCGATCGCTATCCCGGCGAACCGGAGCCCGCGTGAGGCGGATGCGACTAGGGGAACGAGCCTGAGAGTTGACATGCCTTCTCCTGACTACGCGCACTGTCGCCGCAGTTGTCGGACCTTGCTTGTCCCGGGCTCGGGAAGCCCAGGGATCCGCTACTCACTGTTACATTTCAGATACGTGAAGTCAACACTCGGCCCCCGGACGTCGACGGCGACGTAATTGATCAGGCGATCCAAGGTCAGGAAGCGGCCGTCTGATGGTCGCCGGTGTCGCGGTGGATCTGGGCGGCTTCCTGGAAGGCGGTGATGGCATCCTCGAACCGCCCCATCTCACCCAGCGCGAGGCTCAGTCAGGCCCTCAGCGTCCACCGGCACCTCCACGCCCGGATCAGCGGGCGGAGGTCACCGCATGCCGGGACCTTCGGCCCTCTCAAGGGAAAGCACCTGACCCGAAAATCGGTGCTCAGCCACGCGCACGTCATCAACCACCGGCCCGTTTTTTGCCTGCACGCATCTTGACCCTCACCCCCCAGCCGCCCGAACCGGACAATCAGGCTAAGATCGCCACTGCGCCGGAGCCCTGGACACAAACATGGCCACCACCTCAGATCGCCGGGCACTGAGGACCAGCGACAAAGACAGCGGTCGTTCGCCCCAACAGTGACATAAACACGCCATAACCAGACAGGCACAATCCACTACATGCCCTTATATGACTGTTTGACCTTTAGAAACAAGCTAAGGGGAGCCTTCGTCTTGCGTCGACCGGCCGGATTACCTTAGGCCGGTGACGGGTCGCTTGCTGACTTGTTGTGGAATGGACAGACGACCTGGTTCGCGTTGGCTCCACCGGTGTAGCCTGCGGCCTTCGCATCGGCCGCGCCGCCGAGCAGTTGCAGGATCTCCTCGGAAAGAAGCTCCTCCGGGCCCTTGAGAGCGTCGGCGAGTTTCGTGTCGGTGCAGAAGACCATCTCCGCGGCGATGTTGTCCTGCACGATCCGGGCGAGGTTGTCCAGCGCGACGGGGATCGGCTTGGAGGGAATCTCGGCCGTGGATATGTCGATCAGGTGGCGGTCGACCTGTGCCGGGTCCATGAACTTCTTAATGATGATGGAGTTCTGGTTCAGGACGGACGTGGTCCAGATCGTGAAGACGACGACGTACAGGCCCTTCCAGGCGCCATCACCGAGCTGCTTGCGCCAGCGGGTCATGATGTCCGTGACGCCTTCGATCTGTGCCTTGGACGCCCAGTACATGTTGGCGCGGATGTTCGGGTACACGCTGCCCGAGAAGTCCTCGAAGGACTTCATGTCGAAGGAGCGGCTTCGCGTCGCGTCCGCGATGAACTCGCGCGCCCTGTCGAGAACGTTCGCGCACGACTTCTGAAGGTCATCCGGCAGCTTCGCCTCTTCGAGCTGCCGCCGTGCCATGTCGATCGTGGTGGAGAAGTCCTGGAGCGGCTGAATCCAGCCGTCCCCCGGTCCCTTGAACGCGACCATGTCCAGGTCGTGCGGATCGATTCTGGCGCTCTGGGACGCCGGGACCTGCTTGGGCAGGTATTGGGCAAGGATCGTGAAGATACCCAGCGGGATGTGGGCGATCGACTTCGCCAGCTCGAAGATCTCGTCGACAGGGTGCAGCGACTCCAGCACCTGCCCGTTAGAGACGAGGCTGTACAGACCACCCCGATAGTCGTTCTGGACGACGATGACCGGGCTCAGGTGGTTGGTGAGGTCGGCTTTCAACGCGGCGTAGTTCCGCCGCGTGTCGGCGTTGACCGCACGGATCGCGTCGCGTGCCTGCAATTCCCGGGCCGCATCCGACGGAGATGTGTCGGCACGTGCGACAGTCCGGACATTGCCGCCAAGGAGCAACGTAGCACCGGCCGCGGTGGCGGTGCCGAGGAATGTTCTGCGTGTGGCCACTTTCTAACCTTCCCTCTCGAAAAGGCGCCGTCACCACCAGCCAGGCCGATACCAGACACGAACATGGCCATTACCTCAGATCGCCGGGACTCCTTCCCCTGAGGACCAGCGACAAGGCAGCGGTCGTTCACCCCCACAGTGACATAAAGGCGCCATAACCAGACAGACGCAGTCCGCTACATGGCGTTATATGACTGAGGTGATCCCAGCAGGGCCGATTCGGGCAGTAGGGATTTCTGAGGCACATACGGTGATGTTCGGGTAGACACGCGGACGTGTTACTGGTCCGTACATGGGCGTGGAGCCCGCCGGCAGAAGAGGACTCACCACAAGATCAACTCTTCTGCGGAGAGGATTCACGTAATTGCTTATCGTGCCATGCTCGACGTCTCCAGGGAACTCGCCCAGCTCGTGAGCCGGTTGCTGTACACCCGCCGGCAGCAGCTCGGCATCCGCAAGAGCACCAGAGCCCTGTCGCCGTACCGGCAGGCGGTACTGGCCCTGCGCTGGGCCCTGCGCTGGTTCCGCGGCCACACCGACATTCCCGCGCTCGGCCGCGACGCCGGCATTTCCCGCTCGACCGCCTACCGCTACATCGACGAGGTATCGACGTTCTCGCCGAGCACGCACCCGACCTGCACCAAGCCCTGAAAAGAGCCCACGAGCAGGGCCTGTCACATGTGATCCTGGACGGTACCCTCATCGACACCGACCGGTGCACCGAAAAGACCACCAGCGTCAAGGGCAAAACGATCGGCCTGTGGTACCCCGGAAAGGCCCGCCAGCACGCCGGGAACATCCAGGCGATCTCCGCCCCAACGGCCTGCCGTTGTGGGTGTCCGCCGTCGAGCCCGGCTCAGTCCACGACATCACCGCAGCTCGCGAGCATGTTCTGGGCGCGCCCTACGCCGCGGCCGCAGCCGGACTACCCACCCTGGCCGACTCCGGATATGAAGGAGCGGCATCGGCGTATTCACCCCGGTAGAACAACCTGCAGACGGCCACCACCTCGATATCGACACCCGCACCTACAACACGCTGCTGCGCTCTCTGCGCTGCCTCGGCGAACGCGGATTCGCCCTACTCAAAGAACGCTGGCGCACCCTGTGGGTGCCCAGAATTGAGCCACCGGGTATGACCTGGGGTTTCTCGATCGGCGCACAGACACCGTTGGGCTGCGGCAGGATACGGATTCGCGGCTTTGCGACTGGTTTATCTGATCTTCATCCGACTCCTCGATGCCCTTGCTCTGCTCCTCCGCTCGAACGTCTCCAAGGAAGCGAAGATCCTGGTGCTTCGCTGGCCGAACAGGTGCGGTTCCTCATCCGAGACCGCGACTCCAAGTTCACCGGTGTCTTTGACGCACCGTCCGCACCGGGCCTTGAACCAGGCCAGCCCACTGCGGGCGCTTCCCGACCCGATCGACGCCGACATCACGGTCACCCGGCGCGACCGGGCCGGCGGCCTGCTGCACGAATACTCCCAGGTCGCATGAGGTGACACGATATTTGGCACCCACAGGGTGCCGAAAACTGTGTCGCCTCAGGCGACCTGCCAATACTCATGGATGAGGCCGCCGAGTCGAGTACGGCGCAGAACGCGGACGTTGCCCGCTGGAGCCGGGTCTGCCCTGTCGTCTGGGGGTGTCTGGGACAGGCTGCGGTGGGGCCGGTGGCCGTTGTAATGGCCCGTGTACACCTCTAGTACCGAGCGCAGGTGCCGCTCGTTGTAGATCAGTATCCGGTCGTTCACTCGGTCCGTACGCTGCGTACCCACCGCTCGGCGTAACAGTTCGCCCGTGGTGTCCGCGGCGGAGCCTTCACGATCTTGACGCCCTCGTCGGCGAAGATCTCGTCGAAGGCGCCGGTGAACTTGGCGTCACGGTCCCGAATGAAGAATCGGAACGCCTTGATCCGGTCCTCGAGATCCATGATGAGGTTGCCCTGCGCCGATGGGGTTTTCGGCCCAGGGCACACCCGGTCAGATTCCCAACTCCAGCACCCGTGTCGACACCCGCTGCGCGGCAAAACCCTCAGCTCAGCAACCCGACCTGATTTTCGAGCGGGACACCTTCCACCGCGCAGGCGTCGCTGGCACTCTTGACACCGCCGTCGCGCACATCTTCGACGAGACGCGCTCGGTGTCCGAGCCGCCTCAGGACAGGTGGTGCACCTCCTGGAGGCCGTACACCGGGGTGGGGATCCCCTCGTATCGGGCCTTTAGCTGCAATGCCAGGTAGAGGGAGTAGTGCCGCGACTGGTGCAGATTGCCACCGTGGAACCACAGGCCCTGCTGCTGTGTGGGCTTCCACATGTTGCGCTGCTCGCCTTCCCATGGGCCGGGGTCCTTCGTCGTGTCCGACCCCAGGCCCCAGCACTTGCCGACCCTGTCCGCCATCTCCTGGCCGACGAGATCCGCGACCCAGCCGTTCATCGAGCCATATCCTGTCGCGTAGACGACGAGATCGGCCTCGAGTTCGGTCCCGTCCTCGAGTACGACCGTGTCCTTGGTCAGGTGATCGACCTGCCCGTGGGCGAGCTTGATCTTGCCATCTGCGACCAGTTCACCAGCACCCACGTCGATGTAGTAGCCCGAGCCACGTCGAAGGTACTTCATGAACAGGCCCGATCCGTCGTCGCCCCAGTCGTGCCAGAACCCGGCCTTGTCGAGCCGGTCGTAGAAGTCGGCGTCCCGCTGTTTCATCTGCTCGTACAACGGGATCTGGAACTGGTGCATGATCCGGTATGGCAGCGAGGCAAAGATCATGTCGGCCTTCTCGGTGGTGATGCCGGCCTTCACTGCGCTCTCGGAGTACAGGTCCCCCAGCCCAATGTTCATCAGCGTGTCCGACTTCACGATGTGCGTCGAGGAGCGCTGCACCATCGTGACGTCGGCGCCGTGCTCCCAGAGCGCCGCGCAGATGTCGTGGGCGGAGTTGTTCGAGCCGATCACGACCGCCTTCTTGCCGGCATACACCTCAGGACCCGGGTGCTGTGAGGAGTGGTTCTGATCGCCCTCGAACAGGTCCATTCCGGGGAATGAGGGCATGTTGGCCTTGCCGGACATGCCGGTAGCGAACACCAGTTGCCGGGGGGTGAGGCAGACCGACTCGCCGTCCCGGTCGACGATCACCGTCCACCGGTCGGCCTCGTCGTCCCACGTCGCGGAGGTCACCGTGGACCGGGTCCAGTAGGGCACCTCCATTACCCGCGTGTACATCTCGAGCCAGTCGGCGATCTTGTCCTTGGGTGCGAAGACCGGCCAGTTGCCTGGGAACGGGAGGTAGGGAAGGTGGTCGTACCAGACCGGGTCGTGCAAGCACAGGCTCTTGTAGCGCTTACGCCAGGAGTCGCCGGCGCGGTCGTTGCGCTCGACGACCAGTGCCGGGACGCCCAGCTGTCGAAGTCGCGCGCCCAGAGCGATGCCGCCCTGTCCGCCGCCGATGATGACGACGTACGGCTGCCGCTCATACCCCAGCTGCGCCGCCTCCAGCTCACGCTCATCGGCCCACGACTTACGCCGCTCGATGGCCCCGTGATGGACACCCTTCGGGCGCGCCTCGCCTCGGGGCTCTTCGAAGCCCTTGAGCTCGCGCAGGCTGGTGAGCAGCGTCCACGCGCCCTCGTCTTTCAGCCGCAGGTGCCCCTTCCCGCGGCCCGTCGCCGTGTCGAACTCAATCCACGCCTCGATGACGCCGCCGGCCTCGGTCGGCTCCTCGGTGGTCCGGAAACCGGAGGGATCGCTGTTGTCCAGGCAAGCGTCCAGCATGTCCGCGACACCGGCACGGCCCTCGACGGTCTTGATGTTCCAGGTGAAGGAAACCAGGTCCCGCCAGTAACTGTCGACCGCGAAGATCGCTGCGGCGCGCTGCACGTCGCGGGCAGCGAGCGCAGACTCGAAACTCGTCAGCCAATTGTCGACACGAGTCTGCGGGCCACTCGTCGAATCCGTCGGCGCCATCGGCTCGGTCGTCTGCGTCATCTCTACTCCCAGTTGTTGGTGTAAGGCCGATCACACGCTTTCCGGATTCGGGCGGCAAGGGTTGCAACAGATTGCATCGGGCCGTTCAATGAGTGTGGCGCTCGCCACATTCGCCATCTATGTTGACACCGTCGCCCGGGTGCGGGAGGGGAGGTCGTGAGCCTCTACGGCGCAATCCGCCCGGGGACCAGCCTGCCCGACTACGCGCGTGACCTCGTCCGTATGCACCACGCCGTCATCGGAGGCCAGCGTCCAGCCATGCGCCCCCGCGACCTCGTTGCGCGCTCGTGGTCTCGCGTGATGCGACTCGGGCTTGACCCCAACGGTGGTAACGTCCGCGATTCCCTCACCGCCGAGGAGGTCGCGCGTCAACGGCGCGACTCACCTCTGAGCAGCGTGATCGAGGAGCTCCAACAGGTGATCGGGTCGGTCGCCGACGCGTCACACGTCCTGCTGGTGGTCACGAACGCGGACGGCATCATCCTGTGGCGGGAGGGTGCCTCCTCCGTCCGGCGGCGCGCAGACGACCTGGGCTTCGCCGAGGGCGCCACGTGGACCGAGGCCAAGGTGGGGACCAACGCCATCGGGACCGCCCTCGCAGAGGCTGCACCCGTCCAGCTGTTCTCCGCGGAGCACTTCGAACAAACCCAGCACCCCTGGTATTGCACGGCCTCACCCGTTCACGACCCGCGCACCGGCGAGCTGCTGGGAATCATCGATGTGAGCGGTCCCGCCCTGACCCTGCATCCAGCAATCGCGGCCCTGGTCGAGACCGCGAGACGCCTCACCGAATCCCAACTATGGCGCCATCACGAGCGACGGCTGGAACGACTGCGACAGTCTGCCGCGCCGCTGCTCGGCACGGCCTCGGGTCCGATGCTCCTGGTCGACGACAACGGCTGGGTCGCCCACAGCTCGGGGGTCGCCGTGAGGGAACGGATCGCTGCGCCGTCCAGCGATCACGTCCTCGCCGTTCCCGGCCTCGGCCTGTGCCTCCCCGAACGGCTGGCGGACGGCTGGCTCGTACGCCCGTCGGACCCAGGCCGGCCGGTGGTCCTCGACCTCGACTTGTCACGCACACCCACGCTCGAGGTACAAACGGGTGACTCCAGCTGGCGATGCTCGCTCACCAACCGGCACGCAGAGATCCTTTTGCTCCTCCATGCTGCCGGACCGGGCGGTCTGACCGCGGACGGGCTGAGCCGAGCCCTGTTCGGGGACGCCGAGCACATCGTCACGGTACGCGCAGAAGTGTCGCGGCTTCGTCGTTCGCTCGGGCCCCTCGTCGACACCCAGCCCTACCGGCTCGTCGGCGGCCTTCGGATGAACCTTCACGTCGAGGCGACCCAAATGCTGTCGGAATGCTTGTTCGTCCAGATGTCGACGAGCCCCGGTGTGCGAGCACTGGGGGCCACCACCGGGGGAGCCAGACCTGCTGCCGAGTGAGAGCGCGGCCGGAAGGCGCTGAGCTGACCCGACGTCCTCACCGACGCGAGCCCAGCTGCCTGTGCCGCTCGAATATTAGATTTGGGGCGCTCACCTGCAGGTTCAGGCAGGAGTGAACTTAGGCACTTTCATAGGCACCCGATCCGCACACCCCCCTCGGTTCGCGTTCCCGCCGCTCCCGTCCGAGGGAGCACCCATGGTTCCTGAACCGTCCCGAACAAGCATCAACGCACACCATCCGACGGCGCTGATCTGCGCATCTTGAAAACCGGC
>JAOPYH010000408.1 GCA_025964715.1 Streptosporangiaceae bacterium
CCGATGCCGCTCGAGGCCCCGGTGACCAGCGCCGCCGTCCCATCCAGCCGATCAGACATCGCCCCTCCAAAAGATCATCGCCGACCCGGTACGAGTCGGATTCGTAAGGTCCACGACGAGGGTTTCACGGGACAGAGTCCTCGAGGAACGGGGGTACGGGTCGGGTGAATTGCCCCCGCGCGTGCGGGCTCTGATCAGCGGGTCCAGGATCGGCACAGACCAGGGGTCCGGGAGCGGACGGATATCCGGTTCCGGCTGTGTGAAGGCACAGGTGGGAGGCGGGCGGCTGGCCGACTGGCTAAGCGCCACCGCAGTACAGTTACGGGATGGTGGGGGAGCAGGTGAGCGCTCGGGTGGACAGTTGGATCTGGTCGGTGCGGCTGACCAAGACCCGTTCGACCGCGTCCGATGCCTGCCGGGGCGGGCACGTCAGGGTCAATGGGGTGCGGGTCAAGCCCGCGCACGCGATCCGGGTCGGTGACGAGGTTCGGCTTCGCGGTGAGGGGCGCGAACGGATCGTGGTCGTTTCCCGGGTCATAACCAAGCGGGTCGGTGCACCCGTGGCCGCCGAGTGCTACAGCGACAAGAGCCCTCCGCCTCCTCCGCACGCGGAGGTCGTCGCAGTGGCCGTTCGCGATCGTGGTGCGGGTCGTCCCAGCAAGCGTGAGCGCCGCAGCATCGAGAAGCTGTTCGGGCGGCCTGAGCGGGGGGACCGCCGGGCACGCCTGGACTGATCGGCTCAGCGTGCACAACCGGGTAATCGGGCGCGGTCGCCGGCCACGGCTCCGGCCCGCGGACCCCGTGGATCCGCAGGCCGGCCGGGACGCGGTCGCGGGTCAGCGCAGGGTCGGCGGGACGTCGGCGGAGTCGCCGATCCCGGTGAGGAACCCGGCGTACTCCTTCACGTTGTCCTTGGTGACCAGCTTGCCCTGCAGGGTGTCGTCGGCCGGGACGGGCTTGCCGGCGAGGATGTCGGCGGTGAGGTCGGTGACCTTCTGGCCGAGGGCGAACGGCGACTCGGCGTTCGTGGCGTACATGTCCCCGGCCGCGACGGCTGCCAGCGCGTCCGAGATGCCGTCGTTGCTCACCAGCTTGACCTTGCCGGCGAGGCTGCGGGCCTTGAGCGCGGACAGCACCCCCATGGCCATCTCGTCGTTGGCGGCGTAGACGCCGTCGATCCCGGGGTTGGCCTGCAGCACGTTCGTCATCACGTCCAGCGCCTTGGCGCGGTCGAAGTTCGCCGACTGCTTGGCGATGATCGTGATGCCATTGTGCTTCGCGAGCTCCTCTTCGAAGCCCTTGCTGCGGTCCTGGGCGACGTTCGTGCCGAGGATCCCCTGGATCTCCACGACCTTGCCCTTGTCGCCGACGGCCTTGGCCAGGGCGACGGCGGCGTTGCGGCCCGCCTGGACGGCGTCATAGCCGACGAAGCAGGTGAGCTTGCCGCCGGCGGGCTTGCGGTCGAAGGCCAGCACCGGGATGTTCGCGCTGTTGGCCTGGGTGACCGAGGCCGTGGCGGCCTGACTGCTGACCGGGTCGAGGATGAGGACGCCCGTCTGCTTGGAGATGGCCGTCGTGGCGAGGTTGAGCGCCGTGGCGTCGGAGTTGTTGGCGTTCTGGACGGTCAGCTTGACGCCCTTCTTCGTCGACTGCGCCTGCGCGCCGTTCTTCACGCTCACGAAGAACGGGTTGTTGAGCGTGCTCATGATCACGGTGGCGTCCTTCTTGCCGGATCCGCCCTTGGCGGCGGACCCCGAATCACCACCCCGGCTGCAGCCGGCCAGGGACAGGGAGGTGATCGCGGCGAGCGCGATGGCGGTACGGGCGATGCGCATGGGGGTTCCTTTTCGGGCGTACGGGGTGGCGGGAGGCGGCCGCGGGTCAGCCCCGGGCCGGTTCCTTGGGGGTCGGGGAGAGGGCGGCGGGGGCCGCCTCGCCACGGCGACGGAACAACGCGCGGACGGCGTCGAGGTTGCGGTCGAGGAAGACCGCCAGCAGGATGACCAGCCCTTTGACCACGTTCTGCAGGAACGGTGAGACGTCGAGCAGGTTCATCCCGTTGTCGATGACGCCGAGGACCAGTGCCCCGACGAGCGTGCCGAGCAGGGTGCCGCGGCCTCCGGCCAGGCTTGTGCCGCCGATGATCACGGCCGCGATGGCCTCGAGCTCCAGACCCGTGCCGGCCGTCGGCTCCGCGGTGGACAGCCGGGCCGTGAGGATGAAGCCCGCCAGCGCGGCCAGCACGCCGCTGATCACGAACGCGAGGATCTTCACTCGCTGGGTCCGGATGCCCGAAAGGCGCGCCGCCTCGGCGTTGTCGCCGGTGGCGTAGACGTGCCGCCCGAAGCGGGTCCGCGAGAGTACGAAGCCGAAGACCGCGAACATGACCAGCATGATCCATACCGGTACGGGGATCCCCGCGAAGCGGTCCTGCCCGATGCCCTGGAAGGTCGTGTCGGTGACCCCCACGGGGTTGCCGGAGGTGATCTGCAGGCTCATGCCGGACAGCACCGACAGCGTCGCCAGTGTCGCGATGAACGACGGCATGCGGGTCTTGGTGACGAGCAGTCCGTTGACCAGGCCGACGGCGGCGCCCACGGCCAGGCCGGCGAGGAGGGCGGGGAGCAGCCCGTGGTCGCGTAGCGTCATCGCCGTGACGGCCGCCGAGAAGCCGAGCGTTGCACCGACGGAGAGATCGATCTCGGCCAGGATGATGACATAGGTCTGTCCGAGGGCCAGGAGTGCCGCGACCGAGGTGGCCAGCCCGACGTTCAGCAGGTTCGTCCGGGTGAGGAAGACCGGCGAGGCGACCGTCAGGACGACGCCGACGAGCAGCAGCATCCAGACGGCACGCAGCTGCCGCCCCAGCGATTTGACGTTCCAGGTCATGCGGCACCTACCAGGGCGTGCTCGAGAATGGAGTGCTCGTTGACGTCGTCACCGGTCAGTTCGGCGACGATCCGCGCCTCGCGCATGACGACCACACGGTCGGACATGGCGACGAGTTCGGGCAGGTCGGAGCTGACCAGCACAACGGCGACGCCGTCGGCGGTCAGCTTGTTGATGATGCGGTAGATCTCGGTCTTGGCGCCGACGTCCACACCGCGCGTGGGCTCGTCCATGAGCAGGACCCGTGGTGCCGTCATGACCCACTTGGCGAACAGGGCCTTCTGCTGGTTGCCGCCGGACAGCGAGCCCACCGGGTCGGCCGGCGAGGCCGCCCGTACCCGCAGATCCGACATCACCGCACCGGCCGCCGCACGTTCGTCGCCGCGGTGCACGACGTCGATCGCGCTGGTGAAGCGGCCGAGCGCGGCGAGGGACACGTTCGCCTCGACCGACAGATCCATGCACAGCCCTTCGGCCTGCCGGTCGGGAGACAGATAGGCGATGCCCCCGGCGATCGCCTCGCGCGGGTCGCGGATGCGCACCGGCGAGCCGTCGACGTTCACGGAGCCACCGGTCAGCGGCTGGAGCCCGAAGAGCGCCCGCAGCAGCGCGCTGCGCCCGCAGCCCACGACTCCGCCGATGCCGAGGATCTCCCCGGCGCGCACCGTCAGGTCGATGCCGCGGAAGTCCGCGCCCCCGTGGGCGTCGCGGACCTCGAGCACGACCTGGTCGGTGGCGTGGTCCTCCTTGGGATAGAAGTCGTCCACGGCCTCGCCGACCATGGCGGTGACGACCCGGCCCGGGGTCAGGCTCGCGGTGGCCTGGTCCAGGGTGACCCGGCCGTCGCGTAGCACGACGATGCGGTCGGCGAGCTGGAAGACCTCGTCGAGCCGGTGGCTGATGTAGATCACCGATACGCCGGCCGCGCGCAGCCGCCGTACCTGGGCGAACAGCTGCCGCGACTCGTGCTCGTCCAGGGCGGCGGTCGGCTCGTCCAGGATCAGCAGCGCCGGCGCGTGCGTCATCGCCTTGGCGATCTCCACCATCTGCCGCTCGGCCACGCCGAGGCTGCGTACGGGCCGGCGTACGTCGATGTCCAGGTCGAGGTCGCGCAGCGCTTTGTCCGCCGCCTCGGCCATGCGGCGCTTGGAGACCAGCAGCCGGCCGAAACGGTTCTCCCGGTCCAGCACGTGCATGTTCTCCGCCACGCTGAGATGCGGGAACAGGTTCTGCTGGAACTCCTGATAGATCACCTCGATGCCGCGGGCCATGGCGGCCTGTGGATCCTTGAGGACAGCCGGTTCGCCGTCGATGAGGACCTGACCGCCGTCCGGCTGGTGCGCACCGGAGACGACCCGGGTCAGTGTCGATTTGCCGGCCCCGTTCTCGCCCACCAGCGCCACGACCTCGCCCGGGCCGACCTCGAAACTCACGCCTCGCAGGACGTTGTTGTCGCCGAAGGACTTGTGCACGTCGTCAAGCTGCAGCCGCATGTCCCCTCCAGTCAGTACAGGACACCGGCGGTGACGAGCACGTTGGCGTACGGCGTGAACTCACCGCGGACCGCGGCGCGGGCGCCGGCCGTGGCCTGCTGAACTCCACATTGGGGACGAACCGCATGACGCGGGCCGGCCGGCCGTTGAGGGTTCCGCGATTGCGCCTCACTGGGCGGCTCCTTCTACGAGCGGGTGCGAAGTGATGAGATCGTCGACGGCCTTCCGGTCCGGCAGTGAGGGGCTCGCGCCGGGGCGGGTGGTGGCGAGTGCGCCCGCGGCCGTGCCCCGGACGATCGCCGCGTCCGGTTCCGAGCCCGTGGCCAGCGCGGCCCCCAGACAGCCGGTGAACGCGTCTCCGGCCGCGGTGGTGTCCACCGGGGTGACCGGGTAGGCGGGAAAGTGCCGGGTCCGCTCGGCGGTCACCGAGATGGCGCCCCCCGCGCCCAGCGTGATGAGGGCGTGCCGGACGCCGCGCTCGAGGAACCAGGCCGCCGCGCGCTCGGCCGACTCGCGGTCGGTGACCTCGACTCCGGTGAGCTCGGTGGCCTCGCTCTCGTTGGGGGTGACCACGTCGACGTGCCGCCACACCGTCTCCGGCAGCGGTTGCGCGGGCGCCGGGTCCAGGACGACGGTCAGCCCGGCAGCCGCGCCCGCCTCGGCCGCGTGGCAGGTGATCTCGGCGCGCACCTCCAGTTGCAGCAGGAGCACGCTGACCTTGCCCTGGGTCGCCTCGATGCTCTGGTCGACCATCTCGGCGCTGAGGTGGGCGTTGGCGAGGGGGGTGATGACGATGTCGTTCTCACCTGAGGCGTCCACGCGGATGTGCGCCACGCCCGTACGGCCCTGGACCGTCCGGAGTTCGCTCAGCTCGACGCCGTGCGAGCGCAGGCCCGAGACGACGATGTCGCGGAACGGGTCCTGTCCCACGCAGCCCGCCATCCAGGTCGGGGCTCCGGCGCGCGCGGCGGCGACGGCCTGGTTGGCCCCCTTGCCGCCGAGGACGAGGGTGACGTCGTCTCCAAGCACGGTCTCCCCACGGCGCGGCAGCCGCCGGCTGAACGCCGTGACGTCCGCCGTGATGCTGCCGATGACCAGAACACCGTTCGGTTCCATCCGTACCTCTGTTTCTCCGGGCACGGGTTCACCGGGGTCGACCCGGTTCACCGGCATGAGGGGCTGGGGTCAGGGCGTCGGCGCCGTGTCCTTGGGTGAGGGCGAGGAGGGCCTCAGATGCCCACGGGATGCCAGACCGTCTTGGTCTCCAGGAAGGCCATGATCCGTCCGGTCCCCGGGTCGGCGGTCCAGTCGGTCTCGGCCGGCCGTAGGACCCGCTTGAGGTTGTCGGCCGCGGCCCGCTCGAGCGACGTCACCAGGTCGGCGGGGGCGCCGGCCAGGTCGAGGGCGTTGACGTCCATGTGGGAGGCGAGCCACGGTGCCAGCTCGGCCACCTGGCCGGTGAGGATGTTGACGACTCCGCCCGGCAGGTCGGACGTGGCCAGCACCTCGGCCAGCGTGATCGCCGGCAGCGGGCTCTCCGACACGGCCACGCAGGTGTTGCCGGACACTATGGCCGGAGCGATGACCGACACCAGGCCGAGCAACGGCGAGTCGGGAGCGATCACGCCAACGACGCCGGTCGGCTCGGGCGTGGAGAAGTTGAAGTACGGCCCGGACACCGGGTTGGCCGAGCCGGCCACGGCGCCGATCTTGTCGGCCCAGCCCGCGTACCAGATCCAGCGGTCGATGGCGGCGTCGACCTCGGCGCCGGCCGTGGCCTTCGCGGCTCCGGTCGCCCGCAACTCGTCGACGAACTGCGACCTGCGGCCTTCCAGCATCTCGGCGATCCGGTAGAGGATCTGGCCGCGGTTGTAGGCGGTCCGCTGCGACCAGCCGCCGAACGCCTTGCGGGCGGCGCTGACGGAGTCGCGGACGTCCTTGCGAGACGCGCGGGAGGCGTTGGCCACGAAGTTGCCCTTGGCGTCGGTCACGACGTACGACCTGCCGGACTCCGAGCGGGGAAAGGCACCCGCGATGAACAGTTTGTAGGTCTTGAGCACACTGACCCGCTGGGTCGTCACTTGAGGTAGGCCTCCAGTCCGTGTCGTCCGCCCTCGCGGCCGAAGCCGGATTCCTTGTAACCGCCGAACGGCGACGCCGGGTCGAACTTGTTGAACGTGTTCGCCCACACCACGCCGGCGCGCAGCCGCTCGGCCATCCACAGGATGCGCGAGCCCTTGTCGGTCCAGACTCCGGCGGACAGCCCGTACGGCGTGTTGTTGGCCTTCTCGATCGCCTCGGCGGGGGTACGGAAGGTGAGGACGGACAGGACCGGCCCGAAGATCTCCTCGCGGGCGATCCGGTGGGAGCCGGCGACGCCCGTGAACACCGTGGGGGCGAACCAGTAGCCGCGTTCTGGCAGCTCACATGGCGCGGACCAGCGCTGGGCGCCCTCGTCCTCGCCGACCTGCGACAGCATGCGGATCTTCTCCAGCTGGGCCGCCGAGTTGATCGCGCCGACGTCGGTGTTCTTGTCCAGCGGGTCGCCGACCCGCAGCGTGCCCATGCGCGTCTTCAGCCGGTCCAGCAGTTCTTCGGCCAGCGATTCCTGCACCAGCAGCCGAGACCCGGCGCAGCAGACATGGCCCTGGTTGAAGAAGATGCCGTTGACGACCCCTTCGACCGCCTGGTCGAGCGGTGCGTCGTCGAAAACGATGTTGGCCGCCTTGCCGCCGAGCTCCAGCGTGAGCCTCTTGTCCGTGCCGGCGACCGAACGGGCGATCTGCTTGCCCACCTCGGTGGACCCGGTGAAGGCCACCTTGTCGATGCCCGGGTGCTCGACGAGTGCCTGGCCGGTGGCGCCCGCACCGGTGACGATGTTGACCACGCCCGGAGGCAGGTCGGCCTGGCGGCAGATGTCGGCGAACACGAGCGCGGTCAGCGGCGTGGTCTCCGCGGGCTTGAGCACCACCGTGTTGCCGCACGCGAGAGCCGGCGCGATCTTCCATGCCAGCATCAGCAGCGGGAAGTTCCACGGGATGACCTGGCCCGCCACCCCGAGCGGCTTCGGGTCCTGGCCGAAGCCCGCGTGGGACAGCTTGTCCGCCCAGCCGGCGTAGTAGAAGAAGTAGGCCGCCACCAGGGGGATGTCGACGTCCCGAGATTCGCGGATCGGCTTGCCATTGTCGATGGACTCCAGCACCGCGAGCTCACGGGAACGTTCCTGGATCAGGCGCGCGATGCGGAAGAGATACTTGGCGCGGTCGCGGCCGGGCATCGGCCCCCAGACCTTGTCATAGGCGGTGCGCGCGGCGGCCACCGCCCGGTCGACGTCCGAGACGTCGGCGCACGCGACCTCGGCCAGCACCTCTTCGGTGGCGGGGTCGACGGACTTGAAGGGTTCGGCTTTTCCCTCGACGAACTCACCGTCGATGAACAGGCCGTACGTCGGTCTGATCCCGGCGATGTCGCGCGACTCTGGCGCGGGCGCGTATTCGAACATCCTCTAGTCCAGGGTGAAGTAGTCGGGACCGCCGTAGACGCCGGTCGTGAGTTTTTGCCGCTGCATCAGCAGGTCGTTGAGCAGGCTGGAGGCGCCGAGGCGGAACCGGTCCGGGTGCAGCCAGTCAGGTCCCGCCGTCTCGTTGACGAGCACGAGATATTTGATCGCGTCCTTGGTGGTGCGGATGCCACCGGCCGCCTTGACCCCGATCTGCCGTCCGGTCTGGGCGCGGAAGTCCCGCACCGCCTCCAGCATGACCAGGGTCACCGGCAACGTGGCGGCCGGGGAGATCTTGCCGGTGGAGGTCTTGATGAAGTCCGCGCCGGCCAGCATGGCCAGCCACGACGCGCGGCGGACGTTGTCGTAGGTCACCAGCTCACCGGTCTCGAGGATCACCTTGAGGTGGGCGCCGCCGCACGCCTCCTTGGTGGCGACGATCTCCTCGAAGACCTTCTGGTAGTCGCCGGCGAGGAAGGCCCCGCGGTCGATCACCATGTCTATCTCGCCGGCGCCGTCCCGCACCGCCTGCCGGGTGTCGGCCAGCTTGGCCTCCAGCGGAGCCCGGCCCGACGGGAAGGCAGTCGCGACACTGGCGACGCCGACGCCGGTGCCCTTCAGGGCGCTCACGGCCTCGGCCACCAGGTCGGAGTAAACGCACACCGCCGCCACCCTGGGCACGGACGGATCGCTCGGGTCGGGGCGGGCGGCCTTGGCGCACATCGCCCGTACCTTGCCCGGCGTGTCGGCGCCCTCCAACGTGGTCAGGTCCACCATCGAGATGGCGAGGTCGATGGCCTCGGCCTTCGCGGACTTCTTGATGGACCTGGTGGCCAGGCGGGCGGCCCTTTCCTGCGCACCGACCTGGTCGACGCCGGGGAGCCCGTGCAGGAAGCGACGCAACGACCCGGTGGACGAGGTGATCTCATCCACCTGCCGGTCGTCCGGAGCGATCGGAAGCGCGGTCACAGAGATGGGGTCCCTCCTGCTGGGCGTTGTCCGAGAATGATGACATGTGCGGACAGGACCGCGGACCCCCCGAGGGGTGGGCCCGCACCGCCGTTACCCTGTGGCACATGCGCGTTTTGACGGGGGCTGTGCTGGATCTGTGTGCGGTGTTGGTCTTCGTGGGGATCGGCCGGGCCAGCCATGGCGAGGGGGATACGGCGGCCGGCCTGGGGGCCACGGCATGGCCGTTCCTCACCGGTCTGGTGATCGGCTGGGTGATCACGCGGGCCTGGCGACGGCCCACCGCGATCGTGCCGACCGGCCTCGGGGTCTGGCTCGCCACGGTGGCCGCCGGCATGATTTTGCGGGCCGTGTCCGGCCAGGGGATCGCGCTGACCTTCGTCATCGTCTCTCTGGTCTTCCTCGGGGTCACGATGCTGGGGTGGCGGGCCGTCGCGACCCGGCTGAGGCCGCTGGGCGCGTGACATAAGCTGAGATCCGGTCTTGCCCGGATCATGTCGGCCGAGACGCTGGTATGGGGTGCTGTCCCCTGGTGAAGCCCAACCTTTGTCCAGGGAGGACGCCCCATATGCGGATCCCGGTTACTGGTCGTGCGAGCCGCCTGCGGCGGCTCCTGGCCGCGGCCGCGATGTTCTTCGCGGTGTGGGCGACCACCACGGGGGCCGTTCCGCTCGACGTCTACGGCAGGCCGGCGACTCTGCCCGCGCTGTCGGTCACCACGCTCGCCGCGCGCTACATGGCCAACCGGCGGGCCATCGAAGGGGCGCTGCACACGGCCCGCCGGGTCCACGACAAGGATCGCATCCGGGCCTTCTCTGCGTTCCTGCGGCCCGGCCGCACATTCCTTTTCTTCGACCCGCGCTCCAGCGGCCGCGCGATCGAGGTCATCGGTGACATCACCGCGGCGCAGCGGGTGGTCGTCCTCGTGCCCGGTGCGGACACGACCCTCACCACCTTCGACACCCGGGGCGAGAAGCCGTACTCCACGCCCGGCGGGGGTGCCCGCGCGCTTTACGAGCAGGCACGGCAGATCAACCCCAGAGCCAGGCTCGCTGTGGTGGCCTGGCTGGGCTATCGCCCGCCGGCGACCGTGAGTGCCGGGGCTGTGACCGACGAGCGCGCCGACATCGGCGCCACAGCATTGCGGACCTTCGTCGGAGCCGTGCGGCGAGTGAATCCCGCGGCGCGCACCACGCTGATGTGTCACAGCTATGGGTCGGTCGTCTGTGGCGAGGCGGCCAGGGGACTGCCCATCAGTGAGATCGCCGCATTCGGCAGCCCGGGGATGTCGGCGCCGTCCGACGCCGCGCTGGGCACCCGGGCACGGATCTGGGCCGGGCGCGGATCAGGGGACTGGACCCGGCTGATCCCGCATATGCAGGTGCTCGGCATGGGGCACGGCGTCGACCCGGTCTCGCGAGCCTTCGGCGCCCGGGTCTTCGACGCCGGCCGGGCCGGCCACAGTGACTACCTCCGGCCGGGATCGCTGTCACTGCGCAATCTCGCGCTCATCGCACTCGGTCTCGATGCCGAGGTCACCCGGGCTGGACAGCGTCTTCACTACGGGTGAGCTATCGCCTACTGTGAGCTATAGGAGCTTTGGAAGAGCTCCGCCATGTCGCGAATAGCGCGTCTTTTCGGGGGTTGTGGTGCGATCTCGATCTCGTGTGTCCAGCTTGACCGCCGCTTTAGCCGTCACCCTCGCCGTCCTGACGGGCTGCTCCGCCGGCAGGTCCCCGGCCGAGCGCGCCGTCCCCCCGGCGCGGCAGGGTAGCCCCCTCAAGGATCCGCCCCAATATGTGAGCACCAACGGGCTTCTGCGGGTCCGGATAGTCGTGGAGCGACGGCAGGTCCGGCTCGGCGGGCACCGGCTGTGGGCCTTGACCTACAACGGCTTCTCCATGCCGCCGACGCTGCGGCTGCGGCCGGGCGACCGCATGGACTTCACCATGGTGAACAAGGTCAAGCCGTTCACCGAGCTGCGCGTGCACGGACTCCACGTGTCACCGGTCGGCGACTCCCACCATGTCCTCCTGCGTGTCCATCCGGATGCGAGCCTGCACGACACGTTCTCTTTCCCGAGCAGCCTCTCGCCGGGTACGTACTGGTACCACACCTATGGCCGCCCGCATGCCACGTCGGATGCCACGGGAGGAATGTCGGGCATCATCGTGGTGGATGGCCTGCGGCAGCATCTCCCTCCCACGCTGCAGAACATAACCGAGCACGTCATGGCCCTGCAGGAGATACAGACGCCACACGACGCGGGCCCCGGCGGGGACGCGGGCACGGGCGGTCCCGCGGGCCTCGTCAACGGGCAGAGCAACCCGGTCATCCCGATCCGTCCCGGCGAGACCCAGCTGTGGCGGCTGGCCAACATCAGCACCGAGGTCTACTACCGGCTCCACCTGCAGGGACAGCGCTTCCGGGTGGTGGCGCAGGACGCCAATCCCGTGGACCAGATCTGGTCCGCCGACTCTCTCCTCATCCCGGCCGGGGCGCGTTATGACGTGCTGGTGCAGGGCGGTCATCCCGGCCGTGCCCGGCTGGAGAGCCTTCCCTACGGCCAGGGCTCGGCAGGGGGGCGGTCCCCGAGGCCACCGATCGCCACCGCCGTCTCCGCCGGGATCCCCGTGCGGTGCGCCGCGCTGCCGGCCGTCTTCGCCTCGATGGAGGACCTGACCCACGCCCGGATCGCTTCCCGTAACACCGTCGTGGTCACCGATGGCGCCGCGGGCCAGCAGTACGACATCAACGGCTTGGGGCCGGTCAGAGATGATCGCGTCGATATCGGGGCCCGCCCCGGCACGGTGCAGGAGTGGACCGTGCACAACGCCTCACCCCAGCAGCGGACCTTCCACGTCCACACCCACCGGTTCCAGCTCATGAGCGTCAACGGCCGCAACTACGCGGCTCGGAGCTGGCAGGACACCGTGTACCTCCCCGGGTACGGGCACGTGGTGATCCGCTTGCGCTTCCACCACACCGGCAAGGCCGTGTTGCACTGCCACATCCGCAACGAGGAGGACATGGGAACGATGGCCGTCCTGGAGATGTGACCGCTGTCCCGGGTCAGTGCGACTCGCGGGCCACCTGGTCGCCACGGCGGCCCACGAGGAAGTCCAGGTCCGCGCCGCGGTTCGCCTGCTGCACGTGGTCGACATAGAGGCGTTCCCAGCCGCTGGACGGCGACGCGTAGGCCGCCGCGGAGGCCTCGGAACCGCGCCGCGTCAGCAGTTCCTCCTCCGGCACCTCCAGATCGAGGCGCCGGGCCGGGACGTCCAGCACGATCATGTCGCCGGTGCGGACCAGCGCCAGCGGTCCACCGGCCGCGGCCTCGGGAGCGGTGTGCAGGACGACGGTGCCGTAGGCGGTTCCGCTCATGCGAGCATCACTGATGCGCACCATGTCGCGCACCCCCTTGGCCAGCACCTTGGCCGGCAAGGGCATGTTGCCGACCTCGGGCATGCCGGGGTAGCCCTTGGGCCCGCAGCCGCGCAGGACCAGCACGCAGGTCTCGTCGACGTCGAGGTCGGGGGAGTCGAGGCGGGCGTGCAGGTCCTCGATGCTCTCGAACACCACGGCCCGGCCACGGTGGCGCAGGAGGTCAGGTGAGGCGGCCGCGGGCTTGATCACGGCGCCGTCGGGGGCGAGGTTGCCGCGCAGGACCGCGATCCCCGCGTCGGGGAGCAACGGGGCGGTGCGGGGCCGGATCACCGCCTCGTCCCAGATCCGTGCGTCATCCAGGTGATCGACCAGCGGCCGGCCCGTGACGGTCATGGCCTCCGGCGACAGCAGGTCACGGACCTCACGGAGCACGGCCAGCAGGCCTCCGGCCCGGTGCAGGTCGTCCATCAGATGGCGGCCGGACGGTTGCAGGTCAACGAGGAGCGGGACCCCGGAGCCGGTGCGGTCGAAGTCGTCCAGGGTCAGTTCGACGCCGAGGCGACCCGCGATGGCGAGCAGATGCACCACCGCGTTGGTGGAGCCGCCGATGGCCGCCAGCACGACGATCGCGTTGAGGAAGGACGACCGGGTCATCACGGTGCTGGGCCGGCGCTCCTGGCGGATCAGATCCACGGCGAGCCGTCCGGCTTCGTGGGCCTTTTCCAGCAGCCGGCTGTCGGGGGCGGGCGTGCCGGCGATGCCCGGGATCGTCATGCCCAGGGCCTCGGCGACGCAGGCCATCGTCGAGGCGGTGCCCATCGTGTTGCAGTGGCCCTTGCTGCGGATCATCGAGGATTCGGAGGTGAGGAAGTCCTCACGCGAGAGGGTGCCGGCGCGGACCTCCTCGCTGAGCCGCCACACGTCCGTACCGCAGCCCAGCGGGGCGCCGCGGAAATGGCCGGTCAACATCGGGCCGCCGGGGACCACGACCGCCGGCAGGTCCACCGACGCGGCCGCCATGAGGAGCGCCGGGATCGTCTTGTCACAGCCGCCGAGCAGCACCACGCCGTCGATCGGGTTGGCGCGGAGCATCTCCTCGGTGGCCATCGCGGCGAGGTTGCGCCACAGCATCGCGGTCGGGCGCACCTGAGTCTCCCCCAGAGAAAGGACTGGAAGGTTCAGCGGGGTGCCGCCGGCCTCCCAGACACCCTGCTTGACGCTGGTGGCCACTTCGTCGAGGTGAGAGTTACAGGGAGTCAGGTCCGACGCGGTGTTGGCGATCGCGATCTGCGGCCGGCCGCCGAGGGCGGAGGCCGGTAGGCCGCGCCGCATCCAGGCCCGGTGGATGTAGGAGTCTCGGTCGCCGCCTGAGTACCATTGCGCGCTGCGGAGCTCGGTCACGATCAGAGCTTCTTCCACTCGCCGGGACGCGTGTCCAACATCTCGATCATGGTCGACACTAGCCCGTACCGGCCTTCCGGAGAAGGTGTTCGTGAAGCGCACGCAAGCCCAGCCGACCGGCCAGCCGGCTCTCATGAGCACGGACCTGATGAGAGCCTTCGTCGTCCGCGGCCCAGGCGACTGCGGTGTCGAGCGGGTGCCGGTCCCGGTCGCCGGGCCCGGCCACGTCGTCGTTGACGTCGAGCGGGTCGGAGTGTGCGGCACCGACGCCGAGTTCTTCACCGGCACCATGGCCTACCTGCGGGACGGCCATGCCGCCTATCCGATGCGGCTCGGCCACGAATGGTGCGGGCTCGTCTCCGAGGTCGGGACGGGCGTCGACCCGGCCTGGCTCGGGCGGCGGGTCACCGCGGACACCATGCTCGGCTGCGGGGACTGCCACCGGTGCCTGGGGGGCCGGCAGCACGTGTGCGAGCGACGCTATGAGATCGGCATCCGCGGCGGCTGGCCTGGAGCGCTGGCGGAGAGGCTGGCCGTGCCGGCGACCGCGCTGCACGCCCTGCCGGACTCGGTGGGGGTCGTGGCCGGTGCGCTCGTCGAGCCCGGCGGCAACGCCCTGCGCGCCGTGCAGGCCGCAGACCTGCGGCCGGGAATGCGGGCCATCGTCTGGGGGCCGGGTGCCATCGGCCTGCTGGCCGCCCGGTTCGCGGCCGCCCAGGGCGTGGAGGTCCACGTGGTCGGTCCGTCGACGGAGGCGGTCGAGCGGGCACGCGAGCTCGGGGTCGAGCACGCATGGACCATCGACCGCCTGCCGGCCCAGCCCTACGACGCCGTCATCGACGCCACGAACGCCGCCGAGGTGCCACCGGCCGCCCTGGACCTCGTCGAACCCGGCCGCCGGGTGGTCTACATCGGCCTGGCGTCGGTCCCCAGCGCCATCGATACGCGGACCCTCGTCCTCAAGGACGTCACAGCCGTGGGCGTCCTGAGTGCCTCACCCGCCCTGGCCGGTGCCATCGAGCACTACGCCTCCGGACTCGTGGACCCCGAACCCCTCGTCGCCGCGACCGTGGGTCTCGAGGACGTCGGGGAAGTCCTGGCCGGCCGCCGCCCCGCGGGGGCGGGCCCTGGCCCCAAGATCCACGTGGACCCCCGCACGGATGGTCCGGGTCAGTAGCCGCCACGGGTGCGGCGGGCGGCCGGGCGGGCGCCGCGGCCGGAGCCGCCCAGCCCGACACGCTGGAAGGCGCGTACGAACTCGCCGCCCAGGTTGACCCCGGCGCCGAGCGCCAGCGCCACCGAGATCGCACCGATCAGGCTGAGCACGCCCACCTGCGGGGCGCCGGTGTTGAGCTCGATCATGCCTCGATAGAGCATGGTCCCCGGGAGCAGGGGCGCGATCGCCGGGACGACGTAGGGCAGCGCCGCCGCGCGCCGGCGCCGGGCCAGCAGGTTGCCGAGGAGCCCGATCAGGATCGCGGCGATCGCGGCGGCGAGCACCGACGGGACCTGCACTCCCAGCGCGAGCACGTACACGACCCAGATGAGGGCCCCGCCCAGCGCCGCGGGAAACAGTACGTCCCGCGGGACGGCGAGGGAGAGGGCGAACGTCGCCGACACGGCGGCCGCCGCGATGATGGCCACCGGCTTCAGCGAGACCGGAGCGGCGGGCAGGTCCTTGACGTCGATCGCCACGCCGAGCCGCACCGCCGCGTAAACGGAGACCCCGAGTCCGGCGACGATGGCCGCCACGATGAAGAAGACCTCCAGCAGCCGGGCCGCCGCGCTGACGAGGTCGCCGGTGATGCCGTCCTGGATGCTGGCCACCAGGGGACGGCCGGGCAGCAGAGCCACGATGGCGCCGGTCACGATGGTGGCCGCGCGGGCGGGAGCGCCGGCCGAGATCACCAGGGCCGCACTGCTGGCGCCGATCGCCGAGGCAAGCGTGAGCTGGAAGAACTCGGCGATGCCGCGCCGGGCCAGCGCGGCCGTGGTCCGCTCCGCGAGCAGCGTGGCGACGAAGGCCGTGCCGGCCACCAGGGGCCCGCCGCCGACCAGCACGCCGGCCGATGCCGCGATGAGGCCGAGCGACACGGCGATCATCCACGGTGGATACGGCCCCCTGGCGGCCTTGATCTCCCGGAATCTCGTGAAGGCGTCCTCGATCTCCAGCAGCCCGATCGAGGTGTCGTGCACCAGGCGGTGCAGTTCGACCAGGCGCCAGTAGGCCGGGATACGGCGCCGGATGGCCCGTGCGCCGGTCACGGGAGGCGCGCCGTTGCCCGGGTGGGCCGACACCAGGATGTTGGTGAAGGTCACCTGGACTTCACAGCGGGGCAGCTCGTAGGCGACCGCCAGGCTGAGCATCGCCTCATTGACCCGTTCGGTCGACTCGCCGCTGGCCAGCAGCAGCTCGCCCACCCGCAGGACGAGTTCGAGCGTGCGATAGGAGACGACCTCGCCGGGCTCCTCTTCGGGTGGGTCCACCACCGGTTCCTCGGTCAGAGCCCGCAGGGTCCGTCGCAGTCGCTCCGCAGCTAGCCCCATGCCCGTACATAACCTCCATTGGTGACATCTCGGGAAGGTTATATGGCCTGGCGGGGCGCTCAGTCTCCGAGGTCAGCTTGCATGCCGGCGCAGTTGCGGTCAGTGCCGATGCGCCGTCGCCAGGCGGTACTGCTGCCGGACCTCGGCCGCGGTCACTGCCCGGTTGAGGAACATCAGGCCGTCCATCCGGCAGTTGCAGGGGTTGCCCTCCCTGGTGTTCTGCGGAAAGCTTCCTCCGATCTTGATGCCTCTGGGGTCCGTGGCCGAGGCGAGGTCCGGCTCGGGCGGCCCGGAGACGCCCCAGGGGTCTCCGGGGAGGGTGTAGAAGCCGGCCAACGGTCTGCCGTTCTTGTACAACGCCATGGTCCCGGTGTCGAAGTCGAACGTGGCCGCAAGGAAGACCCACGTGCCCGGGGTGAGCACGCTCTGCCAGTCGTCGCCGGCGGCGAACGTCTGAGAGCTCCCGCCGTCGACGCGTCGCCCCAGGGCGACCACGCGCAGTTTCCCGGAGACGCTGATCACCTCGAGCAGCGCCCGGACGTCGTGGCCCTGGGAGTCGCCGCTGAGGAGTCCGGCCAGGCCGATCGCGTCGTAGTGGTCGGCCGGGTCCGGGGTGTTGGAGTTGGGGCTCGGATTGGGCCCGGTCATCTTGAACCAGCCCATGATGCTGGTCTGGCGCACGCCGTTGAAGGCGTTCAGGCTCGCAACCCCGGTCGGCGAATGGACCCCCGCTTTCCAGTCGTCGTTGCCCGCGACGGCGGGATCGATCTGGTGTGCCTGGATGGAGAAGCGGCTCCCCGGGTAGGCGCCGTCCCGCACTCGCATCGCGGCTCCGCCGTTGATCAGGTTGATGTTCGTGCCGGAGAGGCCCTGGTCGCGCTCCTGCGCGGAGTTCCCCCAGACCGGATGCTCGAAGTCGTAGTAGGCGACGAGGTTCCGCGCCATGCTCGGCTGCACGTCGCGGCTGTACGGCCGGTGCGGCCCGCCCGCGGCGGACGGCGCGGGCTGCGCTGCCACGGACGCCCGGGCGTAGCCCGAGGTCACCGCGAGGGATCCGCCCAGCAGTACGGCCAGTGGGGCCGCCACCAGACGGCGGGACCGGCCCGGCCGGGGCCGCCGCGCGACGGGGAGCGGGTCCGCGGCCGCGCCGCCGTGACGGATGCCCAAGCGGTGAACTCTCATGCTGACCTCCAGCTTTACCGGGCTTGCGGGCGATGGGACGTCGTCGATGCGGCTAGCTCTTGGCCCAGCGCGCGCCCGTCACCTTCCAGACCTTGCCGTTGGCCTTGCACAGGATGTAGAGCTCACCGGCGTTGTCCCGGCCGAACCGGAGGTCGACCCGGGTGCCGCCCGCCAGGTCCTGCATGGTGACCTGCCGGCCCGTGTCGTCGAAGAGCCCGAGTTGGTACATCGTGGCGCGCTCGCCGCTGCCCCGGCGCATCTCGTCGGCCACGGTGTAGAAGAGCCGCCCGTCGACGCCGTCGCCGAACACGTACTTCCCGTACAGGCTGGGGATGCGCAGGCCGCGGTAGACGAACCCGCCGATGACGGCGTGCCCGCTGTCGGCCGTGCACGGCCAGCCGGCGGGTGGGTCGTGGTCGTAGGCGGCCACGGGATAGGTGTAGCCGTACTTCTTGTCATCCTGCGGCAGCGTGTAGAGGTGGCAGCGGTCGGCCTTGTTGTAGACGAAGGACCCCTCGCGCTCGCTCCAGCCGAAGTTGTCGCCGGCCCGGACCTCGTAGATCGACTCGATGGCGTGCTCGCCGATGTGCCCGAGGTACATCCGGTGCGGCCACCGCGGGTCCCAGCTGAAGCGGTGTGGGTCTCGCATCCCGACGGCGTAGATCTCGCCGAGGGCGCCCGGCCTGCCGGCGAAGGGGTTGGTCGCCGGGATCCCGTACTTGCCGTTGGGGCTGTTGGTCCCCTGCGGATCGATCCGGAGGATCTTGCCATGCGGGATCGACAGGTTCTGCGGATCGTCGGTCGTGGCGCCCCTGCCGCCGTCCCCCGCGGTGACGTAGAGCAGCCCGTAGTCCTTGTCGCCGCGCCGGGCCGTCGGGTTGAAGTCGATCTGCTGGAAACCGTGGACGACACCGGCGAACCCGAGGCGGAGCAGTTCCCGGTGCGTGCCGCTGAAGGTGCCGGCGGAGGGGTCCTTGGCCGTCCACTCGGTGAGGACGCCGTGGAGGACCGCGCCGGGCTGGGTCCAGTCGGCGGTCCTGGCGGTGAGTGCGTTACCCGCCTCGGTGTGGACGGTGTAGAACTTCCCGTTGCGGGCGAAGTCCGGATGGAAGGTCACGAAGGCGAAACCGCTCCCGAGGCCGCGCCCGGAGGCGAAGTCCGGGGCGAACACGGTGGACAGGTCGAGGTACTCGTGCGGCTGCCCGTGCTGCAGCATGTAGAGCTTGCCGTTGAGGTCGGGTACGTACATGCGCCCGTCGGGCAGCTGGCCGAGATAGTTGATCCGGGCCCAGCGGTTCAGTCGCGGGTCGGTCGGTGGGGGCACCGGGGCGGACTTGGGCAACGTGGCGACCTGGTGCAGTGTCAGCGACAGGCCGGACACGATCGGTTTCTCGGGGATCGGATCGGTGACCGGGGTCTCGGATGGCGCACCGGTGCGTGCGCCGGTTCGAGCGCTCGTTTGCGCGGACGCGTGCGGTGCGGAGAGAGCGGCCACCAGAACGGCGGCCAGCATCAGGAGGAACCATCTGGGCTTCGACATCTCACCAACCCGTGTAGAGGTGAAAGCGCTTTCCGAAATTTCGTTCGAGACGCTACAGAGCTGATCGAGGGAACGTCAAGAGTCCGTCACTCGGAGCGTGCGACGTGGGGGCTCTCATCGGTGGCATGGCAAAAGGCCCTGCCCCCGCGATGGGGACAGGGCCTGTGCGCGGCTCGCCGTCAGTGCTTCCCGGGCAAGAACGTGGCCTCCGGCACCTTCTTGCCCGCATCCTTTGCCCGGCTCGGGTCGTTGGCCTCGTAGGCCTCGACCACCTGCGCGGAGATGCGGCCGCGGTCGTTCACCGCGATGCCGTGCTGCCTG
Source organism: Streptosporangiaceae bacterium (assembly GCA_025964715.1). Taxonomy (GTDB): domain Bacteria; phylum Actinomycetota; class Actinomycetes; order Streptosporangiales; family Streptosporangiaceae; genus Actinomadura_C. The sequence goes on from JAOPYH010000408.1 coordinate 19,229, forward strand.
GCCCAGGTGCGAATGTCCGCAGACCGCTCCCGGGTGTGTGTGGTGCGCGGTCCGGTGCCCCGGGCCTGTCGGCTGGGTTGCCGAACCCCGGCCTTACGAGCCTTCTCAACATAGGGGGTGAAGCTGCCGCGCAGTTTGTCCGCGTGCCCCGCGCTCAGATCGATCTCGTAGGCGACACCGTCCAGTGAAAAAATCACCGTCTCGTCGGCCGCCTTGCCATCGATGTCGTCCAGGAGCTCGACGACAGTTCTCCGTGCCATGAAATTTCCTCCCCAAGCCCGGTAGCCGATCAGTCTCCCGGCTTGGCGTCCGGATGAGCGGCTATGAACTTTTCATAGACTTCGTCGGCGATCTTCCCACGGGTGCTGACCTCCACGCCCTCGGCCTCGGCCCACTCGCGGACGTCGGTGTTGGAGTAGCCGTGCAGCCGCGGACCTGCCTCGACGGCGCCCTTGCGCGCCCGGCCCGCCTGCTTGACCTCGACGGCTTTGTCGAGATAAGGCGCCAGTGCTTCGAGCACCTCGTGGAGCTTCTTGAAATTATCGTCACCAAGGTCAATGGTGAACTTTCTGCCGGCGATCTCAAAGTCACGCTTGGCGACGTCTTCGCCGTCGTAGCCATCGAAATCGTCCAGCAGGATCACTTTAGTCGCCACTCGAATCCCTTTCTCCATAGCCCCCGCCTGGACATAGGATAATGGGAGTGGGTGTCCGTCCGAGCCTGATCGCGCAAACGCTGCGCGCATCACTTCACTATGATGGCAGACTTGCGGACCGGTGGGTGCTCATGCTTACTGCATCGCCGGGCTGATCACTCGGCCTTGAGACGGGCGCTCAGCCACTCGAGGGTCGCGGGGACCATACGGCGGAAGGTCCGGAAGTTGTGGCCGCCGGAGTCGAGGAACAGGCTGTGGACCTGCATGGGCGCCTTGGCCTGGGCGACGAACTGCTGCGCCTGTGGGAAGGTCTTCTCGCCGGTCCGGCAGGACTCGACCAGGATCGAGACGTTGGGCGCCGGCAGGTGCTGCTCGCGCCACAGCAGGTCGTTCTCCTGCCGCACGGCCTTGCTCCCGCCGTAAAGGTCACCGGTCGTGAGGTCCTGCAGGGACTTGTAGTAGCCGGACAGGGACGCGGCCGCCGAGAAGCGGTCGGGATGGCGCATGGCCATCTTCACCGCGCAATAGCCGCCGGTGGAGTCGCCCATGAAGCCCCAGCCGCTCCGTCCATTGGCCACCCGGTAGTGGGCGGCCACCGCGGTCGGGACATCCTGGGCGAAGAAGCTCTCCGCCTGCGGGCCGGCCGGGACGTCGGTGCACTCGGTGTCCCGGGGCGGGGCCACGGTCGGCCGCATCATGATCCAGATAGTGGGCTGCACTTTGCCGCTCTTCACGCCCTGCGCGACGAGCTCGGGGAAATGCATGGCGTGCACCAGTGCGGCCGGGTTCCCGGGATAGCCGGTCATGACGATGACCGCGGGGAACCGCCGCGAGGCGAAGGGGCTCTGGAAGTACTCCGGGGGCAGGAGCACAAAGGTGTCGCTTCTCAGGCCCGTGGTCGGGCCCTGGAAGCGGAATTCCTCTAGGGCGCCGTCCCGGGCCGGATCCTGGTGGCCCCGGTGCAGGTTCATCCTCTTGATCGGTGCGGTAGTGATCGCGACGCGGACGCTTCCGGACCGCGCCTGGACATGCTTGATCCCCGCCACCCCCGCATTCGTGCCGAGAAGGTCGTCCCAGCCGGAGTAGAAGACGTAGTGGTCGTTGACCAGGGCGAGTACGGCCACGAGGGCGGTCAGCTGGGTGAGCGCGAGCACGCCGATACGACCCAAGATCGGCACGACCCCCTTGCCGGCGAGCTTCGGCCACCACCACACGGTGCCTGCCGCGGTGATCGCGACCAGCACGAACAGCACGACCAGGAATCCGGCGCTGGTAAGTCCCACGTGCCCCCCCGATGAACTCACTGAGCAGGATCGTAATTATTGCAACAATTATCGGCATGAGGAGCCACTGATCAGGGTAGGTGCGCGCAGGTATGCCCTGACCTAGCGGAAGGTTAGAGCGGCGTTAACCTTCCCGTGGTTCTTTCCCGCTTACCGGCGCGGCTGAACCGTGATAATCGCAAGGACCGATGCCGGCTCTCCGCCCCGGCCCGCCGCTACTGAGGCCCCGTGCCGGCCTTGCGGCGCAGACGGAGGGCGCTGTGGCTCGGATGGAGCGAGCTGAGGGCGGCGGCGAGATCGTCCGCCAAGGCGGTGAGGGTGCGCGTCCGCACCCCGCCGCGTTCCGGGCCCGTGGTCGCGGCCAGGACAGGCCACGGCCGCTCAGGGAGGTCCAGTGTCAGCCCGTAGTCGCCAGTGAGCCTGCGCAGCGGGGCGGTCAGCTTGGCCGCCACGTCCGGGCACGGATGGTGGAGGGCGGCGGCCGCGGCCAGGGCCCTGGCCCGCACGGTGATCTTGGTGTATGTCCGGAGTTTCCGGGCCACGCCGGCGCCGTCGAGCCGGGCCAGGGTGGGCCCGCCCCAGGGATGTGCCGCCAGGGCGAGCTGATGCATCCGGGCGTCCAGCCGGCGGGCCGACATGAGCAGGTCGGGCGTGCACGGCTGTCCGGCCGATTTGTCGCGTACCGCCTCGAGCAGGGCCACGAGTTCCACGACGAAGGTGCCGCGGGCTGCCGCGATCGCCCTGCGGTTGTGCACCGGGAAAACGAGTACGGCGACCAACGCCGCCACGACGGCTCCGATCGCCGTCTCCAGGAGACGTGTGACAAGGAGCGCGTCGCTGAACAGGCCGAGGGCGTCGTAGAGCAGTCCCATGAGCGTGGTGACCGCGAACGCCAGCACGGCGTAGGCCACCCGGAAGAAGTAGACGCCGACGAATACGCACACCGACATCACCGCGATGATGAGCGCGTCGTGTCCGCGGGTCAGGTGCACGGCTGCGATCGCCGCCACGACCCCGAGTGCGGTCCCGAGCAGGCGATGGGTGCCCTTGACCAGCGTCTCACCCGTCGTTGCGGTGCCGGTGAGCACGAACAGGCAGGCGAGCATGGCCCAGTAGTAGCGCCCGGGTGAGATCTGCACCGCGCAGACAAGAGTCAGCAGCGAGGCCAGCCCGGCCTGTACGCACTGCCGGGTGTTGAGCGACGGGTGCAGCCATCGCCGGCGCGCGTCGCCGCCCGCTTCCAGCGCGTCGGCTGCCGAGGTAGCCGCGCCCGGCAGATAGCCGACGATGAGGTGGACCCCCGGCTCGAACTCCTTCGCCTCCGAGCCGGGATCCCGCCCCCCCGCGGGATGCGGGCCCGAGTCGTCGTCGCCCGCGGCGAGTGCGTCGGACAGGTCCCGGACGGCGTGTGCCAGCCCCGCTATGGACAGCTCGTCGGCGAGGCCGCCGGGCTGCTTGGCCAGCTCGTCCGCGTACCGCCGGGCCTGGTCCAGGTCCAGGTGAGCGGCCGCGCGGAGTGCGGCTGCGGCGCTGGACATGACGCCGACCGGCAGCGGGCCGGAGCCGGCCAGTGCGGTCGCCGCGGCCGTCACCTCGTCCACCGCGATTTCCGTCGACAGCAGCCGCGTGCGGATCCGGTGGGCCTGGCCATTGGCCGGCGCCAGGGACGAGGCGAGGTGCCCCTCCACGATGAGAGCGGCTTCGAGGACGTGGAGCCCGCGCGCCTGCAGGTCACGCTCGGCCTTCGGGCCGGGATCGGCGATCAGCTCGGCGCAGGCGCGGGCCACCGCGGCGACCCGCAGGTCGAACCCGCGCAGTGCCGCGGCGACGGTGGCCTCGGGACGCTCGTAGGCGACGCCGACCATCAGGACGACGAGGCCCGCCGTCGCCAGCAGGAAGACCACGCCGATCGGCACGAGCTGATCCCACGTGACGTGGGAGAACGTGCCGAAGAGATAGCAGAACCACCCGAGCAGGCCATAGTTCAGACCGCGGTTGCCGAACCGCCGGATGTAGACGGCGAGCACGGTGAGCACGACGAAGCCGAGGCGGGAGGCCTGTGGGTAGTGGCCGGCCGCGACGGCCACCGCGACCCCGCCGAACGCGATGAACGGCACGGCCGTAGCCGTGAGCGACGCGTCCAGGCGGGTTCTGGCCGCGAGCAGGAACGAGCCGTTCATGGCGACGACGCCGCCGAGCATCATCGCGGCGATCGGCCGCAGTCCCAGGAGCGGCCCGATCCAGTACTCGAGGACGGCGACGATCGCCACGGCCACCGTGGTTCGCCAGGCGAGGTGCCATCGGGCCAGTCCCGGATCATCCGCGATCGCCCTGTTGAGCGCTTTCCGGGCCCGCCGGCGTGCCAATCCTGTCCAACTGGACGTCATCGCCCGGCTCAGCTCCTTGTCAAGACGTGGGATGTCCCATGTCTAAGATCATACGTAATGGGGCAAACCGCAACGATCGGAGAAACCCACATGGCCGTGATCCATGCCGGCTCCGTCGGAGCGCAGACGCTCGAGTGGCTGCGCGCGCAGGTCACCGGCGGCGCGTGGAAGCCGGGCGCCCGCATTCCTACGGAGGCCGAGCTGGTCCAGGCGATCGGCGTCGGCCGCAACACCGTACGTGAGGCGGTGAAGGCCCTCGTGTGCACCGGCCTGCTGGAGATCAGGCGCGGAGATGGGACATTCGTCCGGCACACCTCTGAGGTCTCCGTGACCCTCGGCCGCAGGCTGGAGGCCTCGGAGCTGGTGCACACCCATGAGGTCCGCCGCGCGCTCGAGAAGGAGGCCATCGCCCTGGCCTGTGCCCGGCGCACCGACGCGGACCTGGACCGGCTGTCGTCACTGCTGTCGGTCTGCGGTCAGGCCGACGTCCAGGACGATCACGCCAGGTTCGCCGATGTCGATCTGGCCTTCCACACTGCTCTGGTGGCCGCCTCGCGCAACCCCGTGCTGATCGAGCTCTTCGAGAGCATCGGCGAACGAATGCGCGCGACCTATACCTACACCGCCGGCCTCTACCGGGCGGCAGACGACCATCCGGCCCACCTCGCCGTGCTCGCCGCCGTGCGGGACCGCGAGCCGGGACGCGCGCTGGCCGCCGCGAACGCCTACCTCGATCCGGGTCCGGATCGCATGGCCGCGGCGCAGGCCCTCGGCCGGGGCAGGCCCCGCTGACGGGCCGAGTTGACGGCCGAGCTGACGAGCGCTGGGGACGGGCCCTGGCGCGGGTCCGCGCCCGGGGGTGTGGTGGAGTATTCCAGTCGAAGGGAAGCCAATGCCCAAGCCACTGATCCTGTCACTTGACGGCGCCGAGCCGGTCATCGCGCCGACGGCCTGGCTCGCGCCGAACGCCACTGTGGTCGGCCGCGCACACGTGGGTGAGCGCTCCAGCATCTGGTACGCCGCGGTCGTGCGGGCGGATCTCGACAGCGTGTTCATCGGGCGAGAGTGCAATGTCCAGGACGGCGCTGTGCTCCACACGGACCCGGGGCGGCCGTTGACGGTGGGCGACCGCGTGAGCATCGGGCACCGGGCCATCCTGCACGGGTGCACCGTGGAGGACGACGTGCTCGTCGGCATGGGCGCCGTGATCATGAACGGGGCCGTCATCGGGGAGGGGTCCCTCATCGCGGCCGGCGCCGTGGTGCTCGAGGGCATCCGGATACCGCCGGGCTCCCTCGTGGCCGGAGTGCCGGGCAAGGTCCGCAGGGAGCTCACGGGCGCGGAACGCGAAGGGACCACGCTGAATGCCGCGGTCTACTGTGAGCTGGCCATCCGCCACGCGGCCGCGACCCGCGGAGATTAGGCGCCGCTGCCACTGAAGGCAGGACCGGATCAGCCCACGTGGACCAGGGGGCGGCGCTCGGTGTCGGGCTCGGCCTGCCGCAGGATCTCGCGGGTGAGCGGCGGGATGTCCCCACCGCCGAAGACCAGGTAGCGCAGCAGTGCGCCGATGGGGTTGCCCTCGGTCCAGTGGAAGTAGACATTGGGCAGTTCGCCTGTCTCGTCCCGGATGTAAAGAAGGGTGGCGGCGATCGCGTTCGGGATGGACGGGCTCGCAACCCGCAGGACGCGGAAGCCGTGCAGCTCTTCGCCGGTGACCAGGAGGTCGGTCTCGAACTCGGAGGCGTCCGCGACCGTCGCCTCCAGGAACAGCACGCCCTCGTCCTGGCGCAGCCGGTGCAGCTCCCACGCCTCGAGGGACTTGTCCACGTACTCCTTGTGGTCCCGGGCGTCCGGCTCATTGGCGATGAGATGGATCTCGCCGGCCTCGTTGATGTAGCGGCGGGCCTGGTCGGTCATCGTGATGCTGGAGACCCGTAGCTCGGTCGAGCGGGTCGCCCGGGAGATGAGTGAGGTCACCACGATGGCCAGCAGGAAGAAGAAGGCGATCAGGAGGCCGTCCGGGCGCTCGATGATGTTGGCGACCGTCGCATAAAAGAAGATCAGCATGATGATGCCGAACGGCACCGCGACCTTCTTCCTCCCGCTCTTCCACGCCGACAGGGTCACGGCCACCGCGGCGGACAGGATGAGCGCGAGAACCCCCGTGGCGTACGCGCCGCCCTGCGACTCCACATCCGCCCTGAAGACGAAGGTGATGAGGAACGAGATGGCGGTGAAGACCAGGACCATCGGCCGTACGGCCCGGGACCAGTCCGGGGCCATGCCATATCTGGGGAGGTAGCGCGGCACGATGTTGAGCAGGCCGGCCATCGCGGACGCCCCCGCGAACCACAGGATGGCGATGGTGCTGACGTCGTAGACGGTGCCGAACCAGTCGCCGAGGTACTGATGGGCCAGGTAGGCCAGGGCACGGCCCTTGGCCTGGCCGCCGTCCTGGAACTCCCGCGCCGGGATCAGGACGGTGGTGGCGAAGCTACAGGTGATCAGGAAGACGCTCATGATGGCCGCCGCCGTGGTCAGCAGCTTCTTGGCGCCCTTGATCCGGTGCGGCAGGTCGCCCTTGACCAGTGGCATCACCGCGACGCCGGTCTCGAACCCGGACAGGCCGAGGGCGAGCTTGGGCATGATGTAGAGGGAGACCGCCACCATGGCGATCGGGCTGGAGTAGTCGGCCGTGAGCGCGTTCTGCCAGTCGGCCACGACATGGGGGTGGGCCATGACGTGCCGGAGGGCCGTGACCACGACCACCACGTTGAGGACGAGGTAGACCGCGACGAGCACGACGGCGATCGAGATCGCCTCGCTGAACCCGACGAGGAAGACCGCGCCCAAGCCCGCGATCAGGAAGAGCGTGACCGGGATCTGCCAGCCGGCCATGAAGTGCGGGACGAACGGGTTGTGCAGCACATGGGCGGTGGCGTCCGCGGCCGACAGGGTGATGGTGACGATGAAGGCCGTGGCGACGAACCCCAGGAGGAACAGTACGAGGAGCTTGCCGCGCCATCCGGGTAGGAGCTTCTCGAGCATCGACAGTGACCCGAGACCGTGGGGGCTCTGCGTCGCGACCGCGCGATAGACCGGCAGGGCTCCGCACAGGGTGAGCGCCACGAGGAGCAGGGTCGCGATCGGGCTGAGCGCTCCGGCGGCGAGGGCCGCGATGCCGGGCTGATAGCCCAGGGTCGAGAAATAGTCGACGCCCGTGAGGCACATGACCTGCCACCACGTGTGCTTTTTGTCCGGGGTGTCCTCATGGTGGGGCCCGGAGGTGCGGTGGTCAGGACGTTGCAATCCCTGGAGGAGCCACTGCCCGACCGCGGACCTCGCCCCGGACGGCGCTGATGTGGTCAAACCGGATCACTCCCTGCATTCAGGCACCCCGACATCAGAGGAACATTACTGCCTCGATGGCATCGGGCCGGAGAGGTCTAGGGGTCGTCCGGTGCGGGCCAAGTCACACGGCCCTATCCGCTTCGACGCGTGTGACCTGATCTTTTGCGGGCATTTGACGACAGGTGACGCATATATGGCCAGGCACGCCTTACCCCCTGGGTGCCCACTATGACGGCGCCGGTACCAACTTCGCACTGTTCTCCGAAGTCGCCACGGGCGTGGACTTGTGCCTCTTCGACGACGAGGGCCAGGAGACCCGGGTCCCTCTGGAGGAGGTGCAGGGCTTCGTCTGGCACGGCTATCTGCCCTGGGTGGCCCCCGGGCAGCGGTACGGCTACCGCGTGCACGGGCCGTACGAGCCGGCCCGGGGACTGCGGTGCAATCCGGCCAAGCTGCTGCTCGACCCCTACGCCAAGGCCATCGAGGGCGAGGTGGACTGGAACGAGGCGCTGTTCGCCTATCGGTTCGCCGATCCGGATGTCCGCAACGACGACGACAGCGCCCCGTACCTCCCGAAGAGCGTCGTCATCAACCCCTACTTCGACTGGGGCTCCGACCGGCAGCCGCGCACACCGTACAACGAGACGGTCGTCTACGAGGCCCACGTCAAAGGGCTGACCAAGCTCAACCCCGATCTGCCGGAGGCCCAGCGAGGCACCTACGCGGCTCTCGCGGACCCGGTGATGATCGACTACTTCCGCGACCTGGGCGTGACGGCCGTCGAGCTGATGCCCGTGCACCAGTCCGTGCACGACGACATGCTGGTGCAGAAGGGCCTGAGCAACTACTGGGGCTACAACAGCATCGGGTTCTTCGCCCCGCACAACGCCTATTCCTCCAGCGGTCAGCTCGGCGAGCAGGTGCAGGAGTTCAAGCTGATGGTCCGCAGCCTGCACGCGGCGGGCATCGAGGTCATCCTCGACGTGGTCTACAACCACACGGCCGAGGGCAACCACCGCGGTCCCACCCTGAGCTTCCGTGGCATCGACAACGCCAACTACTACCGGCTCGTCGAGGACCAGCCGGAGTACTACATGGACACCACCGGGACCGGCAACAGCTTCAACGCCCGGCAGCCGCACTCCCTCCAGCTGATCATGGACTCGCTGCGTTACTGGGTCACCGAGATGCACGTGGACGGATTTCGCTTCGACCTCGCCTCCACCCTCGCCCGGGAGCTCCACGACGTGGACCGGCTGGCGACCTTCTTCGAACTCGTGCAGCAGGATCCGGTGGTCTCGCAGGTCAAGCTCATCGCCGAGCCGTGGGACGTCGGCGCCGGCGGCTATCAGGTCGGCAACTTCCCGCCGCTGTGGACGGAGTGGAACGGCAAGTACCGCGACACGATGCGCGACTTCTGGCGCGGTCGCGAGGGCATGCTGGCCGAGTTCGGCAGCCGGTTCACCGGCTCAAGTGACCTGTACGCCGATGACGGGCGCCTGCCGAGCGCCTCGATCAACTTCATCACCTGTCACGACGGGTTCACGCTGCACGACCTGGTGTCATACGACCACAAACACAACGAGGCCAATGGCGAGGAAGGGCGGGACGGCACCGACGACAACCGCTCCTCCGGATACGGGGCGGAGGGGAAGACCTCTGATCCCGAGATCCTTGCCCTGCGGGAGAAGCAGAAGCGCAACCTGCTCACGACCCTGCTGCTGTCTCAGGGCGTGCCGATGCTGGGGCACGGTGACGAGCGGAGCCGCACCCAGCACGGCAACAACAACGCCTATTGCCAGGACAACGAGCTGGCCTGGGTCGACTGGTCCGACCTCCCGGAGAAGCAGACGCTGCTGGAGTTCGTGCGGCACCTGACCGCGCTCCGCCGCGACCACCCGGTCTTCCGGCGCCGCCGGTTCCTGTCCGGCGACGGGGACATCTCCTGGTTCACCCCCGAGGGTGCGGAGATGGCCGACGGCGACTGGCGGACCGGATACGCCAAGGCGGTTTCGATCCTGCTGAACGGCGACGCGATCACCGAGCCGGACCGGCGCGGTGAACCCGTCAGCGACGACTCGTTCCTGCTGTTGTTCAACGCCTCGGACGCCGAGCTCACCTTCGGGCTGCCCACCGCCGCCGACGGGTTGTGGGCCTGCGTGCTCGACACCGCGACCGCCTATGTCTTCGACGACGACGGCCCTACGACCAGGGCGGGAGAGAAACTCACCCTCGACGCCCGATCGATCCAGGTGCTGCGCCGTGTCTGAGCCCCCCGCGCCCACCGCGACCTACCGGCTGCAGCTGCGCAAGGGCTTCGGTTTCGCCGAGGCGGGAGAGCTCGCCGGCTATCTGGCCGCGCTCGGGGTCTCCCATGTCTATCTGTCACCGATCCTGCAGGCGGCTCCGGGCTCCTCGCACGGTTACGACGTCGTGGACCACGACCGGATCTCCGAGGAGCTCGGCGGGGAGGAGGCGTTCCGCGCCATGGCCTCGCGGCTTCGCGGCCATGGCCTCGGGATCGTCGTGGACATCGTGCCCAACCACATGGCGATCTCCCCGCCGGAGAGCCTGAACCGCCCGTTTTGGGAGGTGCTGCGCGACGGCGCGGACTCCCCGTACGCCCGCTGGTTCGACGTGGACTGGTCGGGGGGCGCCGTCGTGCTGCCGGTCCTCGGCTCCCCGGAGGACGAGGCGCGGCCGGACGGCGACGTGGTCCGCTACCACGAGCACGTCTTCCCCGGACACGGCAGCTATCGGCTGGCCTATTGGCGCGAGGCCGCTGTCAACTACCGCCGCTTCTTCGACATCTCCACGCTCATCGGGCTCCGCGCCGAGGACCCCGAGGTCTTCGAACGCACCCATGCCGTGCCGCTGCGGCTGCTCGCCGAGGGGCTCATCGACGGCCTGCGGATCGACCATCCGGACGGTCTGGCCGATCCGCGTGGTTACCTGCGCAGGCTCGCCGAGCACCGGACGTGGGTCGTCGCGGAAAAGATCCTCACCGACGACGAGGAGCTCCCCGCGGACTGGCCGTGCGCCGGGACGACCGGCTACGAGGCACTCGGCATGGTGAGCGGGCTGTTCTCCGATCCGATGGGGGAGAAGCCGCTGACGGAGGCGTACGCCCGTCTCACCGGGGGCCCGGAGACCTTCGCCGAGGTCGAGCGTCCGGCGAAGCGATTCGCCGCCGAGCGTCTGCTGGTCCCCGAGGTGCGCCGGCTCACGGCGCTCCTGGCCCGCATCCTGCCCGGGGAGGACTCGGCCGCGCTCCAGGAGGTGCTGGTCGAGCTCCTCATCGCCATGCCCGTCTACCGGGCGTACGTCGTTCCAGGTGAGGAGCCCACCGCCGAGGCTCTCGAGGTCGTCGCACACGCGGCCGCCGGGGCCCGTGCCGCGCTCGCCTCGGGCGACCTCCTCGACCGGGTGGTGCCACTGGTCCTCGGGCTGGCCGGCCGCGACCCGCTGCGGGATGAGTTCGCCGTACGGTTCCAGCAGACCGCCGCGCCGATGACGGCCAAGGGCGTCGAGGACACCGCGTTCTACCGCTGGTCACGGCTGGCCGTGCTCAACGAGGTCGGCGGCGACCCGGCCCGCTTCGCTGTGGCGCCGGAGGACTTCGACGAGTACTGCGCCCGAACGGCCCGCGATCGGCCGTCGACCATGACCACCCTGTCGACGCACGACACCAAACGGCAGGAGGACGTGCGCGCGCGGCTCGCCGTGCTCACCGAGCTGCCAGAGGAGTGGGCCGCCGCGGTCGGCCGCTGGAGCTCGCTGGCGCCCGACAGCCCACTCGACGCGGACCTCGACTACCTCATGTGGCAGACGATCGTCGGCGCCTGGCCGTTGACGGCCGACCGGCTCAGGGACTACCTCACCAAGGCGATGCGGGAGGCGAAGACCCGGACCTCCTGGACCGACCCGGACGCCGCCTATGAGGACGCGGTGCTGGCCCACGCGGACGCGGTGCTTGCCGACGCGCGCCTGACCGCCGACCTTGAGGCCTTCGTGCGGCGCATCGCGCCGTACGCCCGGGCCAACGCCCTTGGCCAGAAGCTCGTCCAGCTCACCATGCCGGGCGTGCCGGATGTATACCAGGGCTGCGAGCTCACCGGGCTGTCCCTCGTCGATCCCGACAACCGGCGCCCTGTCGACTACGCCGCCCGTCGCGCGCTGCTCGCCGGCCTCGACGCGGGAGCGATCCCGGGCGACCTCGACGGTGAGAAGCTCCAGGTCACATCGTGTGCCCTGCGGCTGCGCGCCGAACATCCGGACTGGTTCGCGAGCGGTTACGAGCCGTTGGCCGCGACCGGGCCGGCCGCCGCGCACGTGGTGGCGTTCCGGCGCGGCGGAGCGACGGTCGTCGCGACCCGGCTCTCTGCGGGGCTCGAGCGCCGTGGCGGCTGGGGGACGACAGAGCTCTCGCCGGCCGGTGGCCCGTGGCGCGACGCCCTGACCGGCCGGTCGTTCGGCTCCGACATCGAGATGAGCGGACTGCTCGACCTCCTGCCCGTCGCGATCCTGGTGGAGGCCCCGTGAGGTACGAGGTGTGGGCCCCGACTGCCGGGAAGGTCGAGCTGGAGGCCGCAGGCGTGCGGCGCGTCATGTCGCCGGCCCAGCGTCCCGGATGGTGGGCCGCGGAGGCCGAGGGCGACGACTACGGCTTCGTCGTCAACGGTGAGGGGCCCTTCCCGGATCCGCGCTCTCGCTGGCAGCCGAACGGCGTGCACGGGCTCAGCCGGGTCTACCACCATGCCGAATTCGCCTGGACCGACGAACACTGGCGCGGACGACCACTGCCGGGCAGCGTCGTCTACGAGCTGCACGTCGGGACGTTCACCCCGGAGGGCACGTTCGACGCCGCCATCGACCGGCTCGGCCATCTGGTCGAACTCGGCGCCGACACGGTCGAGCTGATGCCGGTGGCCGCGTTCCCCGGGCGGCACGGCTGGGGTTATGACGGCGTGCATCTGTGGGCGGTGCACGAGCCGTACGGCGGACCGGACGGACTGAAGCGCTTCGTCGACGCCTGCCACGGGCGCGGGCTGGCCGTCGCCCTCGACGTCGTCTACAACCACCTGGGGCCGAGCGGCAACTACCTGGGCCGCTACGGGCCGTACTTCACCGACGCCTACAACACGCCGTGGGGCCAGGCGGTCAACCTGGACCGTCCCGGTTCCGACGAGGTCCGGGCCTTCATCGTGGAGAACGCGCTCATGTGGCTGCGCGACTATCACGTCGACGGGCTGCGGCTGGACGCGGTGCACGCCCTCGAGGACCACCGGGCCGTGCACGTCCTGGAGGAAATGGCCGCCGCCGTCTCGGGGCTGAAGGCGCGGACCGGCCGGGAGCTGTTCCTCATCGCCGAGTCCGATCTGAACGCCCCGCGGCTGGTCACCTCCCGCGAGGCGGGCGGGTACGGCCTGGACGCGCAGTGGAGCGACGACTTCCACCACGCGCTGCACGCCGCCCTCACCGGGGAACGGCAGGGCTACTACTGCGACTTCGGATCGCTGAGCGCCCTGGCCAAGACGCTCACCAGGGTCTTCCTCCACGACGGAACGTGGTCGACCTTCCGCGGGCGTTCGCATGGGCAGAAGGTCGACACTCTGCGCCTGCCCGGCCACCGCTTCCTCGGCTTCCTGCAGAACCACGACCAGGTCGGCAACCGGGCCACCGGCGACCGGATCTCCGCCGGCCTGTCGCCCGGGCTGCTCAAGATCGGCGCCGGGCTGCTGCTCACCGCCCCGTTCACGCCGATGCTCTTCATGGGCGAGGAGTGGGGCGCCGGCACCCCGTGGCGCTATTTCACCGACCATGAGGAGCCCGAGCTCGCCCGGGCCGTCAGCGAGGGCCGCCGCAGGGAGTTCACCTCGCACGGATGGACCGCGGAGGCCGTGCCCGATCCGCAGGACCCGCAGACCCACCGGAGCTCCGTGCTCGACTGGACCGAGCCGGAGCGGCCGCGGCACCGGGAGCTGCTGGAGTGGCATCGCGCCCTCATCGCGCTGCGCCGCGCCTGGCCCGAGCTGACCGACGCCCGGCTGAGCGAGGTGGTCGTCGAGCACGACGAGACCTCACTCGTCATGCGCCGCGGACGGCTGCGGGTCGCCGCCAACCTGGGGACCGAGCCGGGACCGCCGCTCCCGGCCGGCGAGGTGGTCCTCGCCTCCGACCCGGCCGTACGGCCCGGCGCCCGGCTCCCCGGCGAGTCGCTGGCGATCGTACGGGCGGAGGGCGCCTAGGCCGTCCACGACAGGGGGTGCGCGGGGGTGCAGACGTTCCTGCCGTACGCCGACTTCACGGCCACGGCGCAGGTCCTCGACCCGCGGCGGCTGGGCAAGCAGCGGGTCGAGACCCTGCAGGTCCTACGCGGGCTCACGGTTACGGGGTACGGCTGGCGGCACCACCCGGCCGTGCGCAGTTCCCGGCGTCCCGGACGACCTGCCGTACGTGTGGCCCCGCTCGGACCGTTCCGGTTAGGCCTTCTGCGGCCCCGGATGCGTTCCCTGATCGCCATATCGCCTAGCGCGGCCGCTCCCGTGATTCGGCCGGACCTGCAGGGGTAAGGGGCGGCAATGGTCGATGCGGTGATTTTCGATGTGGACGGCACGCTGGTCGATACGAACTACGTCCATGCCGTGACGTGGTGGGAGGCGTTCCGGCAGTACGGGCATGATGTCCCGATGGCCCGGGTGCACCGGGCCATCGGCATGGGCTCGGACAAGCTGCTCGACCACACACTCCCGCAGGACCGCGACACGGCTGACGACGATGAGATGCGGGCCGCGCATCGTCACCTGTACGGGGAGTTCTGGACCCGGTTGCGCGCCTTCGAGGGTGCGGCAGAGCTGCTGAGGGCCTGTGCGAGCCGCGGGATGAAGGTGGTGCTGGCCAGTTCCGCCGACGAGCGTGAGATGGAGGCCCTGCGAGCCGCGCTCGACGCCGAGGACGCCATCGCGGACACCACCTCTTCGGACGACGCGCGGGAGAGCAAGCCGGCGCCCGACATCATCGAGGTCGCACTGGCCCGTGCCGGTGTGCGTCCCGATCAGGCGGTGTTCGTCGGCGACACGGTCTGGGACATCCAGGCCTGCGCGAAGGCCGGGCTGCCGTGCATAGCCGTGCTCACCGGCGGAATCTCCCGACAGGAACTCGCCGAGGCGGGGGCCGCGGCGATCTATGACAGCGTCGCCGACCTGCTGCGCCACCTCGACGACAGTCTTATCGCCGGGGTCTGACAGGCCACTACCCCCGTCCACTATCGTCGGAGTGATCATGACGAGCCACGCCACATACAGCAGCATCACGCTCGAGATCAACGGCCGTGAGCACCGGCTGGACATCGACAACCGCACCACGCTCCTGGACACGCTGCGGGAGCGCCTGGACCTCACCGGAGCCAAGAAGGGGTGTGACCACGGCCAGTGCGGCGCCTGCACGGTGCTGCTCGACGGCCGGAGAGCGAACGCCTGCCTGGTCCTCGCGGTGGCGGCACAGGGCCGCTCCATCACGACCATCGAGGGAATCGCCGACGGTGACGAGCTGCATCCGGTCCAGCAGGCGTTCCTGGACCACGACGGGCTGCAGTGCGGTTACTGCACACCCGGCCAGATCTGCTCGGCGGTCGCCGTGCTCGAAGAGGCCAAGGCAGGCTGGCCCAGCGCCGTCACCGCCGATGTGGCCGACGCCGAGATCGACCTGGACGAGGCCGAGATCCGCGAGCGGATGAGCGGGAACCTGTGCCGCTGCGGGGCCTACGTCAACATCGTCGCCGCGGTCTCCGAGGTCGCGGAGGCGCGGTCGTGAAGGAGTTCGTCTTCGACCGGGCCGCCGACGTTGAGGGGGCCCTCGCACTGGCGCAGGCCGGCCCCGGCGTCCGCTACCTCGGTGGCGGCACGAACCTGGTGGACCTGATGAAGCTCGGGGTCGAGACACCCGAACATCTGGTGGACCTCAGCCGCCTGCCGCTGGACCGGATCGAGGTCGCGGATGACGGTGGCCTGCTGATCGGCGCGACCGTGAGCAACAGTGACCTGGCTGCCCACCCGGTCGTGCGCAGCGCCTACCCGGCGCTCGCCCAGGCGCTCCTCGCGGGCGCCTCGGGTCAGCTGCGGAACATGGCCACGGTCGCCGGCAATCTCATGCAGCGCACCCGCTGCGCCTACTTCACCGACGTCACGAAGCCGTGCAACAAGAGGCTGCCGGGCTCCGGTTGTCCGGCGCGGACGGGCGAGCATCACAACCTGGCGATCCTGGGCGGCTCCGAGCACTGCGTCGCGACGCATCCGTCGGACTTCGCGGTGCCGCTCGTGGCGCTCGACGCGGTCGTGCACGTCCACGAAGCGTCGGGCCCACGGGACATCCCGCTCGGGGACTTCTACCGGCTGCCGGGTGACACACCCGAGCGCGAAGTCACGGTGGACCCCGGAGCGCTCATCACGGGCATCAGTGTCCCGGCGCTGCCGATGGCGGCCGGGTCCCGGTACCGCAAGGTGCGGGAACGGGCGTCCTACGCCTTCGCGGTCGGCTCCGTCGCCGCGGCGCTGGACGTGCGGGACGGGACCGTACGCGACGTACGTCTCGCACTTGGCGCGGTGGCCCCGCTGCCATGGCGGGCCCGCCGGGCGGAAGAGGCCCTCATCGCAGGACCGGCCGACGAGCGGGCGTTCGCCGCCGCCGCCGATGCCGAGCTCGAGCACGCCAGGCCGTTGCCGGACAACGCCTACAAGGTTCCCCTGGTCCGCACCTTGATGATCCGCATGTTGACCGAGCTCTCGGAGGCCCAGCGGTGACCACTTCGACGCGATCGGTGGGAGCCGGGGTGGCCCGGCTCGAAGGACGGGACAAGGTCACCGGCCAGGCCCGCTACGCGGGGGAGCACCCCCTCGCGGACCTGGCCTTCGGCTGGGTGGTGCAGGCGCCGGTCGCCCGCGGACGGATCCGGTCCATCGACGCCGGCGAGGTGCTGTCGATGCCGGGCGTGCTGGCCGTGCTCCATCACGGGAACGCTCCTGAGCTGGCCGGCGCCGGCGACGCCACGCTGCTGCTGCTCCAGAGCGACCGGGTGCACCACCACGGTGCCGTGGTCGCACTCGTGGTCGCGAAGACCTCCGAACAGGCTTGCGCGGGAGCCGAGGCGCTCCAGGTGGAGTACGACCTGGAACGGCACGATGCCGGGTTCTCGGCCGACCACCCGCAGATGTACACGCCCGAGGGCGTCAACGGCGGCTACCCGACCGAGACGGTGAAGGGCGATGTCGAGGCGGCGTTCCAGGCGGCCGAGGTGACCGTCGACTGCACGTACGCCACGCCCGCCGAGCACAACAACCCCATGGAGCCGCATGCCACCACCGCGCGGTGGGACGGCTCCGAGCTGACCGTCTTCGATTCCAACCAGGGTGCGTACTCCGTCAAGCGGACCCTGACCACCCTGTTCTCGCTCGCGCCTGAGGCCGTGCACGTGCTGTCGGAGCACGTGGGCGGGGGGTTCGGCGCCAAGGGCACCGCGCGGCCGCAGGTGGTCCTCGCGACGATGGCCACGAGGCTGCTCGGCCGCCCGGTCCGGGTGGCCCTGACCCGCCGGCAGATGTTCTCCCTCACCGGTTACCGGACCCCGACGATCCAGCGGGTCCGCCTCGCCGCGGACGGTGACGGCCACCTGACCGCGCTTGATCACCTGGCCCACTCCCAGACCTCCACGGTGCTGGAGTTCGCCGAGCAGACCGCCGTGATGTCGCGGACGATGTACGCGGCGGACACCCTCCGCACCCGGCACCGGCTCGTCGCGCTGGACGTCCCGACCCCGCGGTGGATGCGTGCGCCGGGCGAGGCGCCGGGGTCCTTCGCGCTCGAATCGGCCATGGACGAGCTCGCCGAGGCCTGCGGCCTCGACCCGATCGAGCTGCGCGTCCGAAACGAGCCGGCGGTCGAGCCGTCCAGCGGCCGTCCGTTCGGCAGCCGGAACCTCGTGGCCTGTTTCCGGGAGGGCGCTCAGCGGTTCGGCTGGTCGGACCGGAGCCCGCGGCCGGGTGCTCGGCGCGATGGCAGATGGTCGATCGGCACCGGGGTCGCGGCCTCCACCTACCCGGCCCGCAGCACGCCATCGACCGCGGCGGCGACCGCCGGACCGGATGGGCGCTACACGGTACGGATCACGGCCTCCGACATCGGCACCGGAGCCCGCACCGCGCTGACCCAGATCGCCGCCGACGCGCTCGGGGTCCCGATGAGCGACGTGACGGTGCTCATCGGCGACAGCGACTTCGGCGCCGCCGTGATCGCGGGCGGTTCGCTCGGGACCGCATCATGGAGCTGGGCGGTCGTGAAGGCCTGCCGGCAGCTGGCGGCCGAACTGGCCGGCGGCACGGCCGTCCCGGATGGTGGCCTCACGGTGTCCGCCGACACCGCCGAGGACGTCAAGGCGCTGCCGGACATCGTTCGCCACTCCTACGGCGCGCAGTTCGCCGAGGTCGCGGTGGACGTGGAGTCCGGCGAGATCCGGGTCCCTCGACTGCTCGGCATCTTCGCCGTGGGCCGCGTCGTGAACCCGGTCACGGCCCGGTCGCAGCTCATCGGCGGGATGACCATGGGGCTGTCGATGGCGCTGCTGGAAGAGGCGATCATGGACGGGAGCTTCGGGGACTATGTCAACCACGACCTGGCCGGCTACCACGTCGCCACGAACGCCGACGTCCAGTCGATCGAGGTCGGGTGGGTCGACGAATCCGAGGACGACCTCAACCCCTCAGGCGTGAAGGGACTCGGCGAGGTCGGGATCGTCGGCACCGCCGCCGCGATCGGGAACGCGGTGTGGCACGCGACCGGGCTCCGTCACCGCGAGCTCCCGATCCGGCCCGACCGGGTGCTGCTCGGGCGCCGCTGATCAGGCGCCGTGCGCGCCCGCCGGTGTCATTTCCGGCCCCGTATCAGGTTGGCCATCGGCCGCCCGATGATGAGGTAGGCGAGCACGACGCCGGCGGTGTTGAGGATCACGTCGTCGATGTCGAAGGCCCGGCCCTTGACCAGCGTGCCCTGCGCGGTCTCCACCGCGAGGGAGATCAGCCCTGAGACGACCGCCAGGCGAAGTGGCCCGCGCAGCCGGGAGAACACAATGGGCAGCACGATGCCGAGTGGGGCGAAGAGCGCGAGATTACCGCCGAGCTGGGTGACCACGTCCCTGATGCTCGGCCGGTCGAGATAGAAGCGCAGGCTCTGGCCGGGGTCGGTGTTCCCGACCGCTTGGCCGTGGTCGTGCACAGGCGTCAGGGTCAGTTTGGCCGCCCAGTAGGAGCACACGCCGCCGACGGCCAGTGCGATCACGATCGCCACAACCCGCAGTGGAGTGACGTACCACGGGCTCTTGCGGCTCTTTTCCGCTGAAGGCCCAGACCTTTTCAACATCGGCACGCTGGTCTTCCCCTTTTCTGTCTGTGTACGGCCGTGGGCCGGGCGGTGGGCGGGTGCGAGCCCGAAGGGGCGGACAGCCTTGATCCGGCAACGGTAGACCGAGCGCCAGTGGAGCAAGGTGCCGGGGGTGCATCCCGTGGCTGATTGTGGTCAATGGGGCGCTTCGGGCACTGCGGACATGGTGGGACGGATCTATGCTCCGCCCGCGGGCGTGGTTCCGCGCCCGAGGCCAACGTCGCCTCATGGGAGGTCGCGATGCGAAGAGCTCGCACCCTGAGGCTGATCACCGTCGGAGCGCTTCTGCTCGGCGGCGTCAGTCTCGCAACCCCGAGCGCAAGCGCACAGCCGTTCGGGTACGACCAGCTCACCCCTGTACAGAAGCGGCACGTGTCGGGAGCACTCTCTGAGGCGCTGGGGCCGCAGCAGGCGCGGGCGAACGGGATCTCCGGCGCGAAACCGGCGACCGCGGCCGACTGTGACGGCAGCCGCGGCGACAACGTGAAGGTCAACCAGAACTGTCTCAACATCTCCGACCCCGATCTGGCCGGGCGCGGGCAGTCGCAGAACGAGACCTGGGTCGCAACCAACCCAAATAACCACGAACAGGTCATAGCGACCTATAACGACTATCGTCGCGGCGACGGGACCTGTGGGGTCACCTACTCACGCGACGGCGGAAAGAAATGGGCGGACACGACCACGCCCAACGGCTTCGTCAGGGGCGACGCCTTCGGAGCGGCGCGCGAATACTTCCAGTCCAGCGGAGACACCTCGGTGGCCTGGGACACGCGCGGCAACGCCTACCTGTCCTGCCAGCAGTTCAAGCGCGGCAAGGGGGTGTCTCCGGACGCCGACCAGTCCAGCGCCTTCTACGTCTACCGCTCCACGGGCAACGGCGGCGCGTCGTTCAACTTCACCGGCCGTCCGGTGGCCGAGCACAACGACACCGCGGGAGCCGGCGACCACCTGCTGGACAAGCAGCTCATGACCGTGGACGACCACGTCAAGAGTCCGTACCGCGACCGCGTCTACGTGACGTGGACCACCTACGCCGAGGACGGCACCGCCTACATCTACGGGGCCTACTCGAGTGACTATGGCGAGCACTTCAGCGCGCCGGTGCTGATCAGCTCTGACTCCGCGCTCTGCGGTCAGACGTACGGCGTCCCCACCCCGCGCGGGCGCTGCAACGACAACCAGTTCTCCCAGCCGGTCACCGCCCCGGACGGGACCCTGTACGTCGTGTGGTCGAACTACAACACCGGCAACGCGGGCACGGACAACCGGTTCCAGGTCTTCGCCGCGCGGTCCGTCGACGGAGGCCGGACGTTCGCCGCCCCGGTCAAGGCGGCCGACTACTACGACCTCCCCGACTGTGACACCTACCAGGGCGCCGGCAAGAACCCCGGCCGCGACTGCGTGCCAGAGAAGGGCGCCGGCACGAAGTCCGTCTTCCGCGCCACGAACTACCCGAACGCGACAGTCGACCCGGCCGACTCCAAGCGGGTCGTCGTCACCATCGGCTCCTACATCAACCGGGACTCCAATGAGGCCAACGGCTGCACGCCGGCCGGGCTGACGCCCTTCGACCAGGGACTCGGCAGCCTGTACTCGGGAGTCAAGACCGGAGGATGCAACAACGGCATCGTGCTCTCGAGCTCGACCAACGGCGGGGCCTCGTTCACCGGAACCATCACCAACGTGCGGAAACTCCCTGTCATCGGGAGCGCCCGCCGGCAGGCCCGCACGGACCAGTTCTGGCAGGGCACCGTCTTCAGTCCCAAGGGCACGCTGGTGACCGCCTACTACGACCGGCAGTACGGCTCTGACGAGAGCACCGGCTTCTCCGACATCACCGTGGCCACGTCCAAGGACCTGTCCCGCTTCACCGAGACCCGGGCGACCTCGTCGAGCATGCCGCCGCCCACCCAGTTCAGCGGACAGTTCTACGGCGACTACATCATGGTCGACGCCACCGCCACGACCGCAGTCCCGGTCTGGTCCGACACCCGGAACGCCGCCTTGTTCCTCTGCCCCGGGACCGGCACGCCCGGCCACCCGCCGCAGCTGTGCAAGGCTGCCGCGTCCAACGCCCCCATCGCCAACGACCAGGACATCTACACCGCGGCGGTGCCCATCCGCTGACCGCGTGAGCCGCCCGGCCGACCGGCCGGGCGGCGAGCCCGGTCTTGGACTGACAATTATTGACACCTGTCATTCAACTGGGCATAGTCACCTCGTCCGGCCGGAGAAGCGGAGGTGGCGATGGGGGAGCACCCGTTGACGGCGGAGGCGATCCTCGCCGCCACTGAGGACGTGTTGCGCCGATACGGGCCGGCGAAGGCGACCGTGGTCGACGTGGCCAGGGCCCTCGGGGTCAGTCACGGGAGTGTCTATCGGCATTTCCCGACGAAGGCCGCGCTGCGTGAGGCGGTCACCGAACGTTGGCTCGACCGGGCGCACGCGGGTCTGGCCGAAACGGCGACCAGTGACACGCCGGCACCGGATCGGTTGCGCCAGTGGCTCGCCGCGCTGTTCGCGGCGAAGCGCCGCAAGGCGCTCGACGATCCCGAGCTCTTCGCCACCTTCTCGGTGCTCGCGGTCGAGCACAGCGATGTGGTCCTGGCCCACATTGGGGATCTGGTCCGGCAATTGACCCGGATCATCACTGACGGCATCGCGGACGGGGAGTTCGCCGCCGTCGATGCCGAGGTCTGTGCCCGGGCGGTGTTCGACGCCACCGCACGCTTCCATGATCCGGCCCACGCCGGCCAGTGGTCCGACCCCGGCATCGATTCGGCATTCGACGCCGTCTGTGCGCTGGTCCTCGCGGGACTGCAAGCGCCCGGTCGCCCCTGATCCGAATTGGATTCGTTTCGCGCGGTTTCGGGTCCGGTGATCCGCCTGAGCAGAGGCAGGGGGAAGCGATGATCGCCAGGCTTGTAAATGGGAAGGCCCGTCCTCCCGCTAGAGCGCGGAAGCGGGCCTTTTGGCGTTGAGGGGTAGGTCTAGAGCTGCAGCTCACCGGCCCTGATGCGGGCGACAAGGGCGCTGAAGGCCTGAGCCGAGACGGTCAGATGACCGGCCGCCGCGTTCTTGCTGTCCCGGACCCCTACCTCGGCACCGAGGCGGGCCAGCTCGACGCAGTCCCCCTGATTACCGCTGTGACTGGACTTGCGCCACACAGGGCTGTTCATATCAAGGCCTCCATGGCTTGCTTGATCACGTCCCGCGACTGATCCTCGGGCAGGGCGTGCATCCCGATCCGGTCGTACCTTATGGCAAACGTCTTTACCTCTGCGGTCGACGGCACCAGCCGTCCGCCGCCGGGCGAGTCGGTGTAGGCGAACTCCCCGGCCGGGCCTGACAGGATCTTGAAACTGCCGTTCGCGCCGGCATGCGCGCCCGATGCCCTGGGGACCACCCGGATACCGATGTTGGCTTGCTCTGACGCCTCGAGCAGTCGTGCGAGCTGTGGGCGCATCACATCCGGTCCGCCCACCGGCCAGTCGAGGATGTTCTGGTTCAGCAGCACCCACAGCACCGGAGGCGACTCCCTGGAGAAGATGCCCTGTCGAGACATTCGCTCGTCCACGAGGCCGTCGACGTCGGGCTCTCCTCCTGCGGCGATCAGTGCCCGTGCGTACTCCGGGATTTGCAGCAGGCCCGGGACGACCAGGGCTTCGTACGACTTGATCACGTCGGACCTGCCCTCGATGTTCAGGTGGTCCTTGTGCCAGTCCGGGTTATGGCCCAGCCGGGCGAAGTGCAGCAAGCGGGCGAAGTGCCCGCCTGTGTTGAAGTATTTGTCCAGAGCCCGCGCATGGGCGTCTTGGATTCTGTACTCCCCGGATTCCATCCGGGAAACAGTCGCTCGGACGACGTTGATTATCCTGCCGAACTCTTCGCCGCTCATGCCCGCCCGCTGTCGATGAAAGCGCAGGTCCCAGGCTATCCAGGCCCACATCGAGGACAAGGGATCGGGTGACGGCCGGACGGACATCGTTGACCCTCCGTTGTTGTTATCCGTTGTGGATGTTGTGTCACAACAGCGACAGGTTAGCCCGAGACTGCGACGATGCGCAGGAAATGAGAGACAGAACTCGGAAGACCGCCGAGGGTGGTACGAAATGGGCATAATAATGGCTACAACGGGAAAAGCTCGCCTTGAGGTCAACCTGCCGCCTATTCCCCAGGCGGTCGGCATTGCCCGGATATTCGTACGCCACCAGCTCATCAGCCTCCGCTACGCGGATCTGATCGAGGACGCCTGCGTGATCGCCTCCGAGCTGATGACCAACGCCGTGAACGCGACGGCGTCGGATGACCCGAGGACACGGGGCCGCATACGGATGTACCTCGGTCCGCACGAGGGCCGGCCTGTGCTGGAGGTCTGGGATTCGTGCCCGTGGATGCCCGTCTTCAGGGAGCCGGACTTCGTGGCGGAGTCCGGAAGGGGGCTGCACATCGTCAGATCACTGGCCGCCGATCTCGGGTGGCGCAGGGACGTGGACCGAGGCGGAAAGACCGTGTGGGCGCTGCTCGGTCCGGCGGCTCTCTTGCGGGATTCCGGAAGCTCTGACGATCATGGTGGCGAAGACATCATCAGCCCATGACCGAGCGCAGGTGACTTTCGGTGTCCCGACCACTGCCCATCGCCCTGGCACAGGCACCTCCGCGCCCGGCGGAGGCTTGCGCCCGCGGCTTCGCCGAGGACGTCGAGGGCCTGCTCGGGCGATTTCCGCATACCCGCCTGGTCGTCTACCCCGAACTACATCTGTGCGGCGTCGACGGCGGTGCGGGGGAGCGGGAGAGGCGACTGCGGGACGCCGCGGAGCCGCTGAGCGGCCGGCGGGTGAAACTGCTGGGGGAGCTCGCCGGCGACCTGGGGATCTGGCTGCTGCCCGGCAGCGTCTGCGAGCGCGGCGACGGCGGGGAGCTGTTCAACACGGCCCTCGCCTTCTCTCCCGAGGGCCGGCTCGTGGCGTCCTACCGGAAGATCTTTCCGTGGCGTCCTTACGAGCCCTACGCCCCGGGAGACAGGTTCGTGGTCTTCGACCTGCCGGAGGTCGGGCGAATGGGGTTCTCCATCTGCTACGACGCCTGGTTCCCCGAAGTCGCCCGGCACCTGGCCTGGATGGGCGCCGAGGTCATCGTCAATCCGGTGATGACCACCACGAGCGACCGCGCCCAAGAGCTCGTCCTCGCCCGCGCCAACGCCATCGTCAACCAGGTCTATGTGGTGAGCGTGAACACCGCGGGCCCGGCCGGGACGGGGCGAAGTCTCGTCGTGGACCCCGAGGGCCGGGTCCGGGTCGAGGCCCCGGGGGAGCAGGCGACCGTTCTGACCGACGTGCTGGACCTGGACGACGTCACCCGGGTGCGGACGTACGGCACCGCCGGGCTCAACCGGATGTGGGACCAGTTCGCCGAGACCGACAGCCCGCTGGAACTGCCGTTGTACGGCGGGCGGATCGACCCCCGGAGCTGGCACCCGGCGGGCCATCCCGGCCCGTCGCCGGAACCTGCCGGCTGAACCGGCCTCCCCGCCCCGCCTCACCACCCCCAGGGAGCCACCCGTGAACACCCCCGCACAGACCCTCACCCGGACACTGAGGCTCAGGTCCGTCGTGCTGTTCGGCCTCGCCTACATGGCCCCGTTGATCGTCCTCGGGACCTTCGGCGTCATCGCCGACACCACCAAGGGCGCGGTGCCGACGGCCTACCTGCTGGCGCTCGGGGCCATGCTCTTCACCGCCCACAGCTACGGCAGGATGGCCAGGGCCCATCCCGTGGCCGGCTCGGCGTACACCTACGTCCGGCGGGCGATCGACTCCCGCGCCGGCTTCCTGGTCGGCTGGGCCACCTTGCTGGACTACTTCTTCCTGCCCATGGTGATCTGGCTCATCGGCGGCGCCTACCTGCACGCACGCTTTCCAGGCGTCCCGTCCTGGACATGGATCGTCGGGTTCATCGTCGTCACCACCGCGCTGAACGTCCTGGGGCTGAAGACCGCGGAGAGGGTGAACGCCCTCCTCATGGCCTTCCAGGTTCTGGTGATCGCGATCTTCGTCGTCCTGTCGTTGAGCCACGTGTTCCACCTGGGCGGAGCCGGTGCCCTGGCCGGCACTGCGCCTTTCGCCAATGACGCGACGACCCTCTCCGGAGTCTCCGCCGGTGCCGCCATCGCGGCTTACTCGTTCCTCGGCTTCGACGCGGTCACGACCCTCACTGAGGAGACCCTCGACCCGGAGCGGACCATGCCCCGCGCCATCCTGCTGACCGCATTCCTCGGGGGTGGCGTCTTTGTGCTCGTCGCCTACACGACCCAGCTGGTCCACCCGGGCAGTGCCTTCCACGACGCCGATTCGGCGGCCTTCGAGATCGCCATGACCATTGGAGGAGACCTCTTCTCCTCGATCTTCCTGGCCGGACTCGTGGTGACCCAGTTCGCGTCCGGGATCGCCGCCCAGGCCAGCACGTCCCGGCTGTTGTACGCCATGGGGCGGGACTCGGTTCTGCCGAGAAAGATGTTCGGTTACATCCACCCCCGCTTCCGCACTCCCGCCCTGAACATCCTCCTCACGGGTGCGGTCGGCCTCCTGGCGCTGCGCCTGAGCGTCACCACCTCCACGTCCTTCATCAACTTCGGGGCCTTCACCGCCTTCACCTTCGTCAACCTCAGCGTCATCGCGA
Source organism: Streptosporangiaceae bacterium (assembly GCA_025964715.1). Taxonomy (GTDB): domain Bacteria; phylum Actinomycetota; class Actinomycetes; order Streptosporangiales; family Streptosporangiaceae; genus Actinomadura_C. The sequence continues at coordinate 45,016 of JAOPYH010000408.1, forward strand.
CGTTCATACGGGAACGCCGCTCCGGGCGTACGCCGGGTCTCGTGCCGTACGTCATCGCGCCGGCCATCGGTGCCGCCATCGACGGCTGGCTGCTGGTGCACCTCGACGGCAAGGCCCTGATGCTGGGGCTGATCTGGCTTGTTCTCGGCTTGATCTACCTGGCCTTCCTCACCCGAGGGTTCCGGGCCGCGCCGCCGGAGATGAAGGTGGGCGAAGACCCCAAGATCCCCGACGCGGGAGCACGGCGCTAGGCGCGCGGACGCCATCGCGGCACTCCTTTCACCGGGGATGGTGGACATCGGCCGCTGTCACTGGGCACGCTGCTGTCCGGGGACGACGGCGCCCGGACGGCGAGCCGCCTGACCCGGCCGGGGGAAGGGAGCAGCGGGTGGCAGACCAGGACGACCAGCCACATCGGCCCGCTCGGTGGCCGGTTCGGTGGCCGCTGCAGCCGGTGGCGCGCACGCGGTGGTCGGCACAGGAGACCACCGCCGGCCAGGCGGAGCCGGCGGTCATCGAGGCGGCCCTGAAGCGGGCGCTGGGGCGGCCGTCGGGAAACTGGTTCGCGGTGGCCGCCAGCAGCGACGTGCGTGCGGATCGGCCATTCGGTTTCCGGGTGGCGGGGCGGGAGCTCGTGGCGTGGCGGGATCGGGCCGGCGCGCTCACGGTCGGGCCCGGCGCCTGTCCGCACCTTGGCGCGCCACTGGCCGATGGCCGCGTGGTGTGCGGCGGGCTGGTGTGCCGGTGGCACGGGCTGCGGCTGCCCGCGGAGGGCATGTCGGGGTGGCGCCCGTTGCCGGGTCACGACGACGGGGTGCTGGTGTGGGTGCGGCTCGACGGCCCGGGCGGGGAGCCCCCCTTGCCCGGGCCCGTGGTGCCCGACCGGCCGCTGTTGGCCGGCAGTGTCTGCGCGGTGACCCGTGTGGTCGGAGTGTGCGAGCCGGATGATGTGGTCGCCAACCGGCTGGACCCCTGGCACGGCGCCTGGTTCCACCCCTATTCGTTCGCCCGGCTGCGGATCGTGCGGGCACCCGGCCTGGACGCCGGGGAAGGGGAGGACCGGTTCGTCGTGCAGGTCACGTACCGGGTCGGGCCCCGGCTCGGGGTTCCGGTGCTCGCGGAGTTCGTCTGCCCGGAGCCGCGTACGGTCGTGATGCGCATCCTCGAGGGGGAGGGCGCGGGGAGCCTGGTGGAAACCCACGCCACCCCGCTCGGCCCGGGCCGGGACGGCCGGCCGCGCACGGCGGTCATCGAAGCGACGATCGCCACGTCCGCGCGGCCCGGGTTCGCTGTCGCGCGGCTCGGTGCCCCCCTGCTTCGCCCGCTGATGCGGCGGGCGGCGGCCCGGTTGTGGCGCGACGATCTGGCCTACGCCGAACGCCGCTACGCCCTGCGCACCGGCACGGTCTGATCAGGCCGCTGGCGGGCGGCGAGGCGGCGCAGCGGAGCGAGCCGGCCGCGTAGCGGCACGGTCGTCAGCGGGTGCCCGGCCAGGCCCCAGTGGGACAGGAGCTGGTTGGCGGCGTGCCAGCCGGTCGTGGCGGCGCGTTCCATCAGCGCGACCGGCAGGTCGATGCGGATGCCGTCGCCCGCCAGCACCATCCCCGGGACCGGGCCTGCCACGGTGGGCCGGTTCTGGTACGTACCGGGCGCGAAGAGCGGGCAGTCGTGCCGCCATTCGGCAAGGTCACCGACCAGGCGGGCGCCCGCGGTCTCGGGATAGACCTCGTGCAGGCGCTGCAGCAGCCGGGCGGCGGCCTCCGCGCGGGAGGTCGTGACGGCGTAGGCGTGCAGTTCCACGACCGAGCCGCCCGTGGCGCGGGCCCACGCGGCGGCCTGGTGGTCATAGCGGTCGAGCACGCTGATGTTGTCCAGCGGGGCCAGCCCGCCGGTCGCCAGGAAGGCCGGCCGGGACGCGGTGACGGGCCGGTCCAGCCACAGCCGGCGCACCAGGAAGGGTGGCGCGGTGGCGAGCGCGGCGATCCGCCCCCGCCACCCCGGGGTGCCCAGCTCAGGGGAGGCGGCGATGAGGTCGCGCAAACCCGGAATGTCCAGGGCCAGCACCACGGCGTCGGCGTGGATGTCCTGACCTCCGGTGCGGACCGTGAAACCGTGCGCGCCGGGGTGCACGGCGGTGACCGGCATGGCGGTGTGCAGCCGGGCGCCGAGGCCGGCGAGATACTCGCCCACCGGCGCCCACAGATCCGGGAACGGAACGCGCGGGACGTCGAAGAGCAGCCCTTCGGCGGAGCCGAGGAAGTACAGGTGGAACATCACCGCGAGCTCGGCAGCGGACAGCTGATGCGGCGGGGCGAAGAAGCTGCGGGTGAACACATCGAACGCCAGATGCCGCGCGGCCGCCGGGAAGCGCACCCGGGCCAGGAAGTCCTCGGCGTTCAGGTGGTCCAGCTCCCGGTAGGTGCCCGGCACGGTCACGTTGACGAGCGGCAGCGCCGCGCGGGCGTTCAGGCGCAGCAGGTCCCTGGTGGTGAAGGTCGGGCTGCGGGCGGCGAAGGCCACGGCGTTCCACGGCGGGGTGCGGGGCAGGCCGCGGAAGGTGTCGGTGTGCCCTGCCGCGTCGATCAGTGGATAGTCCAGGACCGGCGTCAGCCGGTCGAGGCCGGGGTCGGTGCGGCCCAGCAGCGCGCGCAGGTTGTAGTACTGCCGGAAGAAGGCGTGGAAACCGCGGCTCATGCCCACACGGGTGCCGTCGGGTAGGTCGGCCGCCCAGCCGCCGACGCGGCCGCCGAGATAGTGCCGGCGTTCGCACAGCTCCACTGTGACGCCGCGTTCGGCCAGCGCGGTGGCGGCGGTGAGCCCGGCGATGCCGGCCCCGATCACCACCGCGCGTGGACGGTCGGACAGGTCCCGGGCGTGCGGCCGCCCGGGTGGCGGCGGGTGATGCACCCGCCTCCGGTCTCGGCTCATGGCCGATCCTCTGAGCGCTGTGCCCGGTAAGTGTGCACGATCCCGCGTGCCCAGCCGGTGACGGTCGTGGTGCGGACGCCGGTGAAGCCGGCGCGACGCAGCCGGTCGGCGAAACCGGACGCCCGGTCGAATTCGAGCGCGCTCCGCCACAGATAGCGGTACAGCCGCGCGTCGCCGGTGGCCAGTCGCCCGGCCGGAATGATGACCGACCAGCACACCGCGTGCCACACCAGGCGGGCGACCGGGCTCTCGCGCAGGGCGTAGTCGTGCACGACCAGGGCGCCGCCAGGACGCAGCAGGGCCCGCAGCGATCCGAGAGCACTGTCGGGGTCCGGCAGGTTGCGGAGGAGATATGCGGCGAAGATCCCGTCGAACGGCCCGTCGATCCCGGCGCGGGCGAGGTCCTCTATCCGGCCGTGGACGAACTGGACGGTGGCCGGCCACGGCTTCGCGCGGGCCTGGGCGAGCATGCCGGGCGAGGCGTCGACGCCCACGATGCGCGCCTGCGGCGCGGCGGCCACCAGCGCCGCGGTCGAGGCGCCGGTGCCGCATCCGGCGTCGAGCACCCGCGACCCCGTACCGCCCGTGGGCAGGGACAGCGCGCGGGCGGAGCGCCGCAGGTCAGTGTGGTAGCCGGGATTCATGCCGACCAGCCGGTCGTACGCCTGGGCGCCGCGATCGAAGGCGGCCGGCACGTGGCGGCGGGCCAGGCGGTCGCCGGTCATCGGATGCTGTCCCGCTGCCGGTGCGGGGAGAGCCAGCCGAGCAGGGTAGCGGTGACGAGAGCGAAGCCGAACAGGAAGTCCTCGACGGGGATGTCGAACGGGAACCGCAGGCCGCTGATCTGCGCGGGGTTGTAGATCACGATGGGGGCCGAAAGCTTGGTGAGCCAGCCGTCGACCGCGATCTGGAAGCCGAACACGATCAGCATCGTGATCCAGTAGGAGGCGCGGCGGAACAGCCCGGTGTGCAGCCACACCACTTCGAGCGCCGTCACGGCGGCCACGGAGGCGAGGGCCGGGAGCGTGTACCCGAGGTGCGTCATTGGCCGTCTCCCCGCGCGCGCCGCGCACCCTGTCCGGCCCGCCGCCGCGCAGTCTGTCCGGCCCGCTCCCGGGCCCACTCCTCGCGCCGGGCTCGCCGTCCGTCCGGGGACAGGTGCTGTACGGCCTCGAACGTCAGCACCCCGCACAGGGGGATGACGAGGAAGAACAACGCCTCTTCCAGTGGCACCGACAGTGGCAGGGTCAGTCCGGTCAGATAGCGGGCGTTGTAGTGCCACGCGCCACCGGCAATGGCCAGGATGTCCCAGACCAGGAACACCGCGGCCGCGGGGAGCATGGCGCGGGCCAGCCGGCGCGGCCGCCGGTAGACGCGGGCGCCGGACAGCTCCAAGGGCAGCGTGATCAACAGACATCCTGCGAGCAGCAGCAGGTACTGCAGATGGTCCATGTCAGTCCTTCCCGATGGGTGCGGGACTACGGGAGGCGGTGCGGGCCCACAGCGCGCGTGCCAGGGCCGCTCCGGCGATCGGCAGCCGCGCGCCGTTTCCCACGGTGACCCGGCCGGCGAAGACGTTGTAGCCGCAGGCCTCGATCCGGTCCAGGATGCGGGCGTACAGGCTGAACGCCGTGGCCACACAGGGCCGGGACGCCGGGTGCAGCAGGGCGATGCCGGGGCGGGCCCGCGCGTACACGGTCCGCGTGTAGGCGATCTGCTCGGCCAGGGCGAGCCGTACCCGCGCCTCGATCCGGCCGGTGTGCCGGCACCAGCCGAGCAGGTCGCGATCGACCCCGTGGGCGGCCAGCTCGTCGGCGGGCAGGTACACACGCCCCCGGTCGAGGTCCTCGGCCACGTCCCGCAGGAAATTGGTCAGCTGGAACGCCTGCCCGAGGGCGGCGGCACGCGGGGCCGCCTCGGCCGGATCGCAAACCGTGCCCAGCACGGGCAGCAATTGCAGGCCGATCACCTCGGCCGAGCCGTACACGTAGTCCTGCAGCGCGGCCCGGGTGGGGTAGCCGGTCACGGTCAGATCCATCCGCATCGAGCGGAGGAAGGCGCCGAACAGCGCGTCGTCGATGCCGAACCGGGTGGCGGTGTCCACCACCGCGGCCAGCACCGGATGGTCGCTGCGGCCCGCCCGCAACCCGGCGTGCAGCGTGGTGCCGATGTGGTGGATCCGGGCGGCGACCTGGTCTGTGCCCTGATGGAGTGCGGGTTCGTCGACCAGGTCGTCGGTGTGCCGGGCGAAGCCGTACAGCGCGTGTACCGCCGGCCGCTGGCCGGGGAGCAGCAGCCGGGTGGCCAGGAAGTAGGTGCGGCCGTGCCGGGCGTTGAGCGCCCGGCAACGGGCATAGGCGGCCCGCAGCCGTGGGTCGGCGACTCCCGCGGCGTCCAGCTCCCGCCGGGTCATCGGTGCCTGCCCGCGCGGTCCAGGACCCGGGGCGCGCGGCGGGCCGGGACCCCGGTGACGCGGTCCGCGGCCAGCCGTCCCGAGAGCAGGGCGGTCGGGATGCCGACCCCGGGCACGGTGCCGCAGCCGGCCAGCACGGCATTGTCGACCGTACGCGGCAGGTTGGCGGGACGAAACGGCCCGGTCTGGGGGAAGGTGTGCGCCAGGCTGAACGGTGTCCCGGCGATCAGGCCCTGCCGGCGCCAGTCGGCCGGCGTCGTGACGTGCAGCCGTTCCACCGGGCCGGACAGGCCCGGCAGCCGGTCGGCCAGCACCTCGACCAGTTCGCCGGCGTAGGCGGACCCCACCAGGTCCCAGTCGATCCGGCTCTGCCGCAGGTTGGGGACAGGGGCGAGCAGAGACAGCAGCTGTCGTCCCGGAGGGGCCAGCTGGGGATCGGTGACGGTGGGGCGGGTCAGCAGAAGCGACGGGTCCCGCATCAGGCGGCCGTCGCGCACGAGGTCGGTGAAGGTGCTCTGCCAGGCGTGGCCGAACACCAGGTTGTGGTGCGACGTCCGCGGCCAGTCGCCGTGTGCTCCGAGGTGCAGCACCACGGCCGAGGGCGCCGGCCGCAGCGGCCACGGACGGCGCGGGGTGTGGCCGAGCAGCCGATAGGACTCCGTCAGCTCACAACTCAGCACAACGGCGTCGCACCCGATCCGCTCGCCGCCGTTGGTGTGCAGCGCGGTGACGTGCCGGCCACGGCGCTCCAGACGCGACACGGTGGTGTCGTAGCGGAAGACGACGCCGGCCTGCGCCGCCGCGCCGGCCAGGGCATCGGGCAGCGCCCGCATCCCGCCGCGCGGGAAGTACACACCGCCGACGGTGTCCATGTAGGCGATCACCGCGTATAACGCCAAGGCCCGTCGAGGCGACAGGCCCGCATACAGCGACTGGAAGGTGAAGACGCGTCGTAGCCGCTCGTCGTGGAGGAACCTGCCCACGGCGCGGTCCCAGCGCCCGAACCCGCCCAGTGCCGCGAGCCGCGCCAGCTGCGGGGTGAGCAGGCCGAGCGGCGAGTCGACGTTCGAGGCGATGAAGCGCCCGTACTCCGCCTCATACAGCCGGGTCATCCAGTCCCGCAGCGAGCGGTACCCGGCCGCCTCACGCGGCCCGGCGAAGTCGCGGACCGCCTCGGTCATGGCCTCGGCGTCGGTTCGCACGTCCAGGGTCGTGCCGTCGGCGAAGTGTGCCCGGTATGCCGGATCCAGCCGTACAAGAGGCAGCCGGCTCGACAGGGACTCGCCGACCGCCGCCAGCGTGTCCTGCACGATCTCGGGCATGGTGAGCACGGTCGGCCCGGTGTCGATCCGGAACCCCTGCGTGTCGTGACGGCCGGCCCGGCCCCCGGGGACCGGCCCGCGTTCGAGCACGGTGACCGCCCGGCCCCGCCCGGCCAGATGGAGCGCGGCCGCCAGTCCGGACAACCCCGCCCCGACCACCACTACGTGGTGGGGCCTACCGCCGACGGTGCGCACGCTCATCCACCAGTCCCTTCGTGGTGTCTCCCTGAGCACACCTAGCTCATCGGCAGCTGTCAAGGATCACGAGCGCGCGGATGTCGGCGTTTCAGTGATGGACCACCTGTCAAAGGACATGACGGGCGAGCGGTAGCATGCCACGCAGTCGCGGACGGAACGGCGTGGCGACGCTCCGGTGGGAAGGAGGCACCGTGCCGGTGCCTATGACGGATACATTGATGGAACTTGGGGCGACGGCCCAGGCCAAGGCGGCGGACAGCCGGCGGCCAGGCCGATACCTGGTCAGCGCGATGCTGGCGGGCGCCTATATCGGTGTCGCGGTCGTGCTGATGATCGCGGTCACCGGCCCGATGCAGGCGGTCTCCTCGCCTTGGGTCAAGCTGGTCCAGGGCCTGGTGTTCGGCATCGCGCTGACGCTTGTGATCTTCGCTGGGGCGGAGTTGACGACCGGGAACATGATGACCATGCCGCAGGCGGTCTTCACCAAGCGGGTCGGCGTGGCAGCCGCGGTCGTCGTGATCCTGTTCTCCTTCGTCGGCAACCTCGTGGGCTCGGCGGTCTTCGCCTGGCTCGTCCACGAGGCCGGCGTGCTGGGCGTGGCCGCGGCGCCGGGGAAGCCCCCTGCGGGGGAGAAGCTGCTGGCGGGTCTCATCAAGGCGAAGACGGGCGAGACCAACACCGCCCTGTTCTTCCGCGGCGTCCTGTGCAACTTCCTGGTATGCCTGGCCGTCTGGATGGGGTCTCGGACGAAGTCCGACGGCGCCAAGCTCGCGCTGATCTTCTGGTGTCTGCTGGCGTTCGTGTCCTCCGGCTTCGAGCACGTCGTCGCCAACATGACCACGTTCTCGCTGGGCCTGTTCGAGGGCGTCCCCGGCGCGACCATCGGGGCCTTCGCCCGGAACCTATTGTTCGTCGGCCTGGGTAACCTCGTGGGCGGGGCACTGTTGGTCGGTGGAGCCTATGCGTTCATAGGCCGACCGGCCGAGCAGGACGCAACGGCACCGAACGAGCCCTCGCCGGAGAGCATGGCCCCCGTCCACGCGTGACGGCAATCTGGACCTCCACCTTCCGGCCGGCATGCGGGACCGGTGCCTCGTTTCGGTGGACGAGAAGGGAAGATGGATGTCAAGCAAAGCGCCGGTAGGCGATCCGGGCGACGACGCTCTGGTCGTCTCAGCACCGAAGGACAACGCCGCCGGGATCCCGGCCGTTCTGGCCTCGATGCGCCATGCGAACCAGCAGATGGGTGCCAAGCGCAGCCTCCTCACGCTGCTGAAGGTCAATCAGGGCAAGGGTTTCGACTGCCCCGGATGTGCCTGGCCGGACCCATCGGGTTCTCGGCACATCGCGGAGTTCTGCGAGAACGGCGCGAAGGCGGTAGCGGAGGAGGCGACGCTACGCCGGGTCACCCGCGAGTTCTTCGCCGAGCACCCCGTGTCCGAACTGGAGACGAAGTCCGACTATTGGCTGGGTCAGCAGGGCAGGCTGACCGAGCCGATGGTCCTGCGCCCCGGTGGGACGCACTACGAGCCGATCGGCTGGGACGACGCCTTCCGGCTGGTCGCCGACGAGCTCGGTCGGCTGAACTCACCGGACGAGGCGGCCTTCTACACCTCCGGGCGCACCAGCAACGAGGCGGCCTTCCTCTACCAGTTGTTCGCCAGGCGGCTCGGCACGAACAACCTCCCCGACTGCTCGAACATGTGCCACGAGTCGAGCGGGTCGGCACTGACCGAGACCATCGGAATCGGCAAGGGCAGCGTCACCCTGGAGGACCTCTACCAGGCTGACCTGATCATGGTGGTGGGGCAGAACCCGGGCACCAACCACCCGCGGATGCTCTCCGCCCTGGAAAAGGCCAAGCACAACGGCGCCCGCATCGTCAGCGTGAATCCGCTGCCGGAGGCAGGGCTGCGGCGCTTCAAGAACCCGCAGAAGGTCTCGGGCGTGATCGGCCGTGGTACGGAGCTGAGCGATCAGCATCTGCCGATACGGGTGAACGGCGACCTGGCTCTCTTCCAGTACCTCGGCCGCGAACTGCTGCGCGCCGAGGAGCGGAACCCCGGATCGGTACTGGACCGGGAGTTCATCGACGGGTCGACCGAGGGGTTCGAGGCCTACGCGGCGCACGTGAAGGCACTGTCCGACGCGGATGTCGCAGAGGCCACCGGCCTGACCGAAGAGGAACTGCGTCGTACCGCCGAGATCGTGCTCGGCTCGAAACGCATCATCGTGTGCTGGGCGATGGGCCTGACGCAGCACCGCAACTCGGTGCCGACGATCCGCGAAATCGTCAACTTCCTGCTGCTGGGCGGCAACATCGGCCGGCCAGGTGCGGGGGTGTGCCCCGTACGCGGCCACTCGAACGTCCAGGGTGACCGCACCATGGGCATCTACGAGAAGCCCCCGGCGGCGTTCCTCGATGCTCTTGGCAAGGAGTTCGGGTTCGAGCCGCCCAGAAAGCACGGCCACGACGTGGTGGAGACCATCCGCGCCATGCGTGATGGGCAGGTACGGGTGTTCTTCGCGATGGGCGGCAACTTCGTGTCCGCGACGCCGGACACGAAGGTGACAGCGGCCGCACTGCGAAACACCGCGCTGACGGTGCAGGTGTCCACCAAGCTGAACCGCTCACACGTGGTGACCGGAAGCCATGCGCTGATCCTCCCAGCGCTGGGGCGGACCGAGCTCGACCGCCAGGAGAGCGGGCCGCAGGTCGTCACCGTCGAGGACTCGATGAGTCAGGTGCACATATCAGAGGGCAAGCTGAAGCCCGCGTCGGAGCACCTGCTCAGCGAGGTCGCGATCGTCACCCGGCTGGCCGAGGCCGTGCTCGGGGACGACGCCCACGTGCCGTGGCCCGTACTGGTCACCGACTACGACCAGATCCGTGACCGGATCGGGCGCGTGGTCCCCGGGTTCACGCGGTTCAACGAGAGGGTGCGCCAGCCTGACGGGTTCATCCTCCCGCACCCGCCGCGAGATGAGCGCCGGTTCGCCACCCCGTCCGGACATGCGATGTTCACGGCCAACAAGCTCGAGGTGCTTCGGGTCCCGCAGGGGAGGCTGATCCTCCAGACGGTGCGAAGCCATGACCAGTACAACACCACGATCTATGGGCTGGACGACCGCTACCGGGGCATCAAGGGCGGCCGGCGCGTCGTGTTCGTGCATCCCGATGACATCGCTCAGCTGGGGCTCGCCGACGGCCAGATGGTCGACATCATCAGCGAGTGGCGCGACGGAGTCGAGCGAAGGGCACCCGGCTTCCGTGTAGTCGCCTACCAGACCGCGCGCGGGTGCTGCGCCGCCTACTTCCCCGAGACCAACGTGCTGGTGCCGCTCGACAGCACGGCCGAGGGCAGCAACACGCCCACATCCAAGTCGGTCATCGTGCGCTTCGAGCCCGGGGCGCGGGCCGCCACGCCGGGCGACGAGGCGCTGGCCGGGGCCGCCAAGTAGCCGACCGGCAACCCCCCGTCCCCTTTCGCCGTACGGCCGTCGTGACATCGGCCGTACGGCGTTGCGGCTCAGGTCACATTCACTCGTCGATCCGTACCGCGCCCGAGGGGCAGAGGTGAGCGGCCTCGCGGGCCGCGGCCTGCTCGCTGTCGTCGGGGGCGGGCCGCAGGACCTTGACCAGTCCATCGTCGTCCTGGTCGAAGATCTCCGGTGCGGTGAGCACGCACATGCCGGCGCCTACGCAGATTCGCCGGTCGGCGGTGACACGCATGACTGCTCCTTTCCCGTGGTTCACCACGTGACCGGGAGTTCGTTCACGCCATGGATGGTCGATGCGGGCCGTAGCGGGAGCTCCTCGACGGGCACTGCGAGGCGCAGTGTCGGGATCCGGCCGAACAAGGCGGTCAGGGCCACCTCCAGTTCGACGCGGGCCAGGTTCTGGCCGAGGCACTGGTGCACGCCGTAGCCGAAGGCGAGGTGGTGGCGTGCCGACCGGTGAATGTCGAAGGTGTCCGGATCGTCGAAGGCCTCGCGGTCCCGGTTCGTGATGGAGTTGGACACGATCACGCCTTCTCCGGCGCGAACCGTCTGCCCATCGATGTCGATGTCGGCGGTGGCCACCCGTACGCCCGCGAGGTCGGCGATGGACAGGTAACGCAGCAGCTCCTCCACCGCCGAGGGCATGACGCCGGGGTCGGCGCGCAGCGCGGCGAGCTGGTCCGGATGTTCCAGCAGCGTGATCACACTCAGCGAGATCATCGAGGCCGTGGTCTCGTGCCCGGCCACGAGGAGCAGGATCGACATCGACACCAGGTTCTCGCGCTCGAGTTCGCCGCTCGCCAGACGGGTGGCCACCAGCCGGCCGATCAGACCGGGTCCGGGCCGGCGTTGCCGTACGGTCACCAGCCGGTCGAGATAGTCGGCCAGCTCCTGCCGTGCCTCTAATGACTCCTCGGCGGTCTCCGACTGGAGCAGCCGCCGGCTCGCGCTGTGGAAGAACTCGTGATCGTCGTAGGGCACGCCCAGCAACCGGCAGATGACCATCGACGGCACCGGCAGCGAGAAACGACCGACGAGGTCGGCCGGCGGATCTGCGGAGAGCATCTCGTCGATGAGGCCCCGCGCGATCCGTTCGATGTCGCCGCGCATGGACCGGAGCCGCCGCACGGTGAAATCGCTGATCACCATCCGGCGGTGCAGGCCGTGCTCCGGCGGGTCCATCCCGATGAACGCCGGCCGCTGCCGGCGAAAGGCCTTGAAGCGCGGCGATAGGAACGGGAAGTTCTCGTGGGTCCGGTCAGAGGACAGCCGGGGGTCGGCCAGCAGCCGGCGGGCCAGGTCGTACCGGGTCACCAGCCACGCCGGGCGGCCGTCGTACAGCGTCACCCGCCGCAACGGGCCGTCCTCACGTAACCGGTCATAGCCGGCCGGCAGGCCGTAGGGGCAGGTGCGGGCCTGCGGGAAGGGAGGCGCCTCCGGGGTCCGGGGCGCGGCAGAGGTCTCGGTCATGAATCCGCCTCACGCCGGTCTAATAACGCACGATTTGTCCTATTTCGCAGACTAGGCTCGGCCAGGCAAGAAGGAGGGCAACGTTGTGTAATCGAACCCTCGGAAGTCGAGCCGTGCGGGCCCCGGCATCCGAGGTCACACCGGTGCATAAACTCATCTGCGTGCACGCTCACTACAGGTACTGGGAGTCCGTCCCGACCCGGTGGAAGGACAACGACGTGTACGGCCACGTCAACAACGCCGTCCACTACTCGCTCATGGACACGGTGATCAACAGGTGGTTGATCCAGACCGCGGGGCTGGATGTCCACGGCGGCGAAGCCATCGGGCTTTGCGTCGAGTCCCACTGCGTCTACAAGGGATCGGTCTCCTTCCCCGAGGAGATCCAGGTGGGGATGCGGATAGGGAAGCTTGGCCGCTCGAGCGTCCGTTACGAGCTCGGCCTGTTCCGCGCCGACGGCGAGACCCTGATCGCCGAGGGCCACTTCGTGCACGTGTTCGTCGACCGTGAGACCCGTCGAGCCGTCGAGATCGGCGAGCCGCTGCGCTCTGCCATGGAGAAATTGGTGATCGCATGATCGAGACCCGTGCCGCCGTGCTCGTCGAGTCGGCCCGGCCCGCCCCGTACGCGGATTCCCGGCCGCTGGAGATCACCTCGCTGCGGCTCGACCCACCGGGACCCGGCGAGCTGCTGGTCCGCGTCGGCGCGGCGGGCCTGTGCCACTCGGACCTGTCCGTGATCAACGGGTCCAGGCCCCGTCCGCTGCCGATGGCGCTCGGACATGAGGCGGCGGGTGAGGTCGTCGAGGTCGGCGCGGGGACGGAGTTCCAACCGGGCGACCATGTCGTACTGGCGTTCGTACCCGCCTGCGGGCATTGTGAGCGCTGTACCGGAGGCCGGCCCGCGCTGTGCGGCCCGGCGGCCGAGGCGAACGGGGCCGGCACGCTGCTCGGCGGCGGCCTGCGCTTCTCCGGCCCGGACGGCGGCCGCCCGTTCCACCACCTGGGGGTATCGGCGTTCTCGGAGTACACGGTCGTATCCGCCCGGTCGGCCGTGCGGGTCGACCCGGACCTGCCGCCAGAGATCGCCGCGCTCTTCGGCTGCGCGGTCCTCACCGGAGCGGGAGCGGCCTTCTACAGCGCCGCGGTGAGGCCGGGTGAAAGTGTCGTGGTGTTCGGTCTCGGCGGGGTCGGGCTGGCCGCGCTTCTCGCCGCGAAGGCCGCCGGCGCGGCGACGCTCGTCGCGGTCGACGTGGTGCCGCACAAGCTCGAACTGGCGCGGCGACTGGGCGCCACCGACGTCGTCGCGAATGGGCCGGACGCCGTCGAGCAGATCCGCGAGGTCACCGGCGGCGGGGCGGAGAAGGCCATCGACACCACCGGGGTCGTCCCTGTCCTGGAACAGGCCTACCGGTCGACCCGGGCGGGTGGCACCACCGTCACCGTCGGGCTGCCCCACCCGTCCCACGACCTCAAACTGCCCGCGCTCAGCCTCGTGGCGGAGGAGAAGACCCTGCGCGGCAGCTATTTGGGTTCGTGCGTGCCGCGCCGCGACGTGCCGCGCTTCATCGGCATGTACCGGGCCGGGGTGCTCCCGGTGGACGCGCTGCTGTCCGACCGGCTGTCCTTGGAAGACGTCAATACCGGCTTCGATCGCCTGCACACCGGCGAGGCGGTCCGTCAGGTCATCGTTTTCTGACGGCGGTTTCGAGATGATCGCCATTCCGCCGGGGCCCCCTGTGCTCCTTCAACGACCAGTGGGTGGAAGACCACCCACTGGTCATAGCGGCCGGGACCGCTGTTGAACTCCTGGCGGACCGTAGGGGTAGTCGGCCACTTCGGGAGCGCTGACCTGGTCCAGCAGCGCCGTTTCCCGCTCGGACAGATGCAGCCCGGCCGCGGCCAGGTTGTCGTCGAGCTGATCCAGGGTGCGGGCGCCCAGGATCACCGAGGTGACCGCCGGGCGATCGGCCAGCCAGCCCAGTGCCACCTGGGACATCGTCGCGGACCGCCCCTCGGCCACCTCACGGACCGTATCGATGATCCGCCAGGTCCGTTCCCGTGCGTTGCGCCGTTGGTAGGCCTCCATGCCGCGCTCGGGGTTGTCGCCCAGCCGGCTGGAACCGGTCGGCACGTGGTCCCGCCGGTATTTGCCCGTCAGCCAGCCGCCGGCCAGTGGGGACCACGGCAGGATCCCGATGTCCTCGTTGCGGCATACGTCCACGAGTTCGAACTCGATGTCGCGGGCCAGCAGGTTGTACTGCGGCTGCAGCGTCACGATCGGGGCCAGACCGCCCAGGTCCGCCAGCACGGCGGCCTTCTGCAGCTGCCAGCCGATGAAGTTACTGACCCCGATATAGCGGATCTTGCCCGCGCGGACCGCGTCGTCGAAGAACCGCAGTGTCTCCTCGAGCGGAGTGATCGGATCCCACGCGTGCGCCTGGTAGAGGTCGATGGTCTCCATGCCGAGCCGGCCCAGGCTGGCGTCGAGCGCCCGGGACAGGTGCGTTCGGGTCAGACCATGATCGTTCGGCCCGCCCCCGATCGGGAACCGGCCCTTGGTCGCGATCACCATCTGGTCCCGGAGAGCCGGGCGGGCCGCGAGCCAGCGGCCGATGATCTCTTCCGAGGTTCCCCGGGAGTACACATCAGCGGTATCGACGAAGTTGCCACCGTGCTCGACGAACCGGTCGAGCTGGGCGTGGGAGGTGTGCTGGTCGCTCTCGTTTCCGAAGGTCATGGTGCCCAGGCAGAGCGTGGAGACCACGGTTCCGGTACCGCCGAGAGGCCGGTATTCCATTCGCACGCCCTTCATGGATGAACGGTCGGTCATCTGCGCCTCACGCTATCGAGCGTGACCCCGCGCCGAAGCCGTGCGAGCGCTCGTGTCTATACTCGCCACCGCGGATGGTTCGCTCTGTCCCGTACGGGACAGAGCGTCGCAAGAGGGAACCTGGTGTGAATCCGGGACTGCCCCGCAGCGGTGAGTGGGAACGACCGCCGTCACACGCACTGGATCGCCTTGGCGATCTGGGAAGCGACGGCCAGTAGGACATGCCTTTCCAGGCGTGGTGCCCGCGAGTCCGAAGACCTGCCTCCGCCCACGTGCCGACCGGCGCGTGGTGGTCCGTGGCCTCGTGGGAGGGCCGGTGGGCGCTGCGGTGGGTGCTGCCGGCCGCGTGGCTCCTCCGTGTTCCCCCGGCCGAGGCCATGGGTGATGGCACTGCGAGGAGAGTCGCCATGACACAGACCGTTGGCACTACCGTGCTCGGTTATCCGAGGATCGGCCCGAAGCGAGAGCTCAAACACGCCACCGAGGCGTACTGGGCCGGCCGGATCGACGCCGATGAGCTGGAAGCGGTCGCCGCCCGGCTGCGGCGGGAGGTCTGGGTGTCGCTGCGTGACGCCGGGCTCACCACGATCCCCTCGAACACCTTCTCCTTCTATGACCAGGTGCTGGACACCGGCGTCATGTTCGACGCCGTCCCAGACCGATTCGCGGGGCTTCACGGGCTGGACGCCTACTTCGCGATGGCGCGTGGGGCGGAGGGGATGGTGCCGCTGGAGATGACCAAATGGTTCGACACCAACTACCACTATCTGGTCCCTGAGCTCGGTCCGGACACCAGGTTCCGGCTGGCGGCGGCGGGACGGGCCAAGCCGATCACCGAGTACGAGGAGGCGCGTGAACTGGGCCTCGAGACGCGGCCGGTGCTCCTCGGTCCACTGTCCTTCCTGCTGCTGGCCAAACCGACCGTGGACGCTCCAACGGGGTTTTCGACCCTGGACCTGCTGGACCCACTGGTCGAGGTGTACGCGGAACTTCTCGAACGGCTGACGGGGGCCGGCGCGACCTGGGTGCAGCTGGACGAGCCCGTCCTCGCGGCGGACCGTACGTCCCGTGAACTCGCCGCCCTGCGCCGAGCGTACGCACGACTCGGCGAGCTGCCCAGCAGGCCGCGGCTCATGGTCACGACCTACTACGGAGAGATCGGAGCCGCGCTGCCCGTGCTCGCGGACAGTCCCGTGGAGGCGATCGGGCTCGACTTCGTGGCCGGGCCGGGCAACCGGGAGGCTCTCGGCCGGATCGGCGGGCTGGGGCGCAAGACCCTGGTGGCGGGCGTGGTCGACGGTCGGAACGTCTGGCGCACCGACCTGCCCGCGGCGCTGTCGACGTGCGCGTCCTTGCTCGGCCTGGCCGGTGGACTGCAGGTGAGCACCTCGTGCCCGCTCCTGCACGTCCCGCTGGATCTGGACAGCGAGACCTCCCTGGATCCGGCGCTCCGCGACAGGCTGGCGTTCGCCAGCCAGAAGGTCGAGGAGGTGTCGCTGCTCGGCAGGGCGCTCGGCGAAGGCCGGGAAGCGATCGCGGATGCCATCGCGGGCCGGGCGGTCGCGCCGGTGCCGGTCAATGCCCGGGTACGTGCTCGGCTGGACGCGCTCGGCGCCCCTGCGGCTCGGACCGACTATTCCGTACGGTCGAAGGCCGGCCGCCTGCCGCCACTGGCGACCACCACGATCGGCTCGTTCCCGCAGACCGCCGAGATCCGCCGGGCCCGCGCGGATCATCGGGCCGGCCGCATCGAGGACGCCGCGTACGAGGACATCATGCGTGCCGAGATCGACAAGATCATCAGGCTGCAGGAGGACATCGGGCTCGACGTCCTCGTACACGGGGAGCCCGAGCGCAACGACATGGTGCAGTATTTCGCCGAACGGCTGGACGGCTATGCCATCACCGAGCACGGCTGGGTGCAGTCCTACGGATCGCGGTACGTCCGGCCGCCCATCCTGCATGGTGATGTGTCCCGGCCGGAGCCGATGACGGTGGGGTGGACCACCTACGCACAGTCCCGGACCACCAAGCCGGTCAAGGGCATGCTGACCGGGCCGGTCACCATGCTGGCCTGGTCGTTCGTCCGCGACGATCAGCCGCTCGCCGACACGGCGCGCCAGGTCGCCCTGGCGATCCGCGACGAGGTCCGCGACCTGGAGGCCGCTGGGATCCACATGATCCAGGTCGACGAGCCCGCACTGCGCGAACTGCTGCCGCTCCGCAGGTCCGGCCACGCCGGCTACCTGACATGGGCGGTGGGCGCGTTCCGGCTCGCCACCGGCGGCGCCGCGGACTCCACCCAGATTCACACCCACATGTGCTATTCCGAGTTCGGTGAGATCGTCGGCGCCATCGACGACCTTGACGCCGACGTCACCAGCGTCGAAGCGGCCCGCTCCCACATGGAGTTGGTCGCGGACCTGCGCACCGCCGGATACCGGCGGGCCATCGGCCCCGGCGTCTACGACATCCACTCCCCACGCGTCCCGACCATCGAGGACATCGAGAAGGCGCTGCACCAAGCGCTGCAGGCCGTGGATCCCACCCGGCTGTGGGTCAACCCGGACTGCGGACTGAAGACCCGTGGCTACGCGGAGGTGGAACCAGCCCTCCGCAACCTGGTCGCCGCCGCTCTCCGAGTACGAGCCACCCTCGCCCCGTCGAGCTGAGGTCCCACCTCGCGGCGGCCCGCATCCCCCGGATCGGGCCGCCGCCTTCGGCCGTCACATCTGCTTCGCGGCGCTCTTGATGGCCTCCCGGATGCGGAAGTAGGTCCCGCAGCGGCAGATGTTCCGGATTTCGTCGAAGTCGGCATCGCCGGGCTCGTGGCCCGCGGCCCTGGCCTGCTTGACCTTCGCGATAGCTGCCATGATCTGGCCGGGTTGGCAGTAGCCACACTGGGCGACGTCAAAGTCCAGCCAGGCCTGCTGCATGGGATGCAGTGCGCCGGTCTTGCGATCGGCGAGCCCTTCGATCGTCGTGATCTCGTCGGCCGGCTTGATATCCGAGATCGGCACTGAGCAGGGGTTGAAGGCCTTGCCATTGATGTGGCAGGTGCAGGCCTTGCAGACGTCCAGACCGCAACCGTACTTGGGGCCGGTGAGACCGAGAATATCGCGGAGCACCCACAGCAGCCGTAGGCCGTCCGGAGCGTCCACTGTGACCTTCTGGCCATTGAGAATGAAGGTGTGTTGTGGCACGGGGGGCTGTCCTTAGTAGGCGTGATCGAGGCCGTCGGTGGGGGATTGGGGGATCGACGGCTCTCTCGGCAGCGGTTCGAAGCCGAGGGCGCCGTGGTTGATCGGGAAGCGGGTCGGCATCGTCCCGGTGGCTCGGGCGTACGCACAGGCGACCGCGGCGAACGCGCCGGCGACACCGAGCTCTCCGGCACCACCGGGGTTGCCTGTCGTGGTCGGCATCACAACGATCTGCACGTCGGTCGGTGTGTTCCACTGACGCGTGTAGAAGAAGTTGTCCCAGCTGCCCTCCAGCGGCAGGCCGTTGTCGATGTGCAGACTTTCGGTGAGCGCGTGCGCGATGCCGTCATTGATGCAGCCGAGCATCTGTGCCTCGAGGCCGCGCGGGTTGATCGGCCGCCCCACGTCGACGACCATCACCGCCTTGGTGACCCGAGGTCCGGTCACCGCGTCGCGGATCCGCCGTCCGGTGGTCCGCGGTCGGCAGTCGATCTCGACGAGCACCGCGGAGCAGCCTTTGAACTCCATGTGGACGGCCACCCCTTGGGCGGTGCCCTCCGGCATCCTCTTACCCCACTGGCCGACCTTGACGAGCTTGTCGAGCACCGCGCGGTACCGCGCGTTCTTCAAAAACGAACGTCGGAACGCGACGGGGTCCTGGCCCATCTTGGCCGCCAGTTGATCCACCACCAGTTCCCGCGCACAAACGACGTTGGGGGAGTACACGTCCCGCATGCTCCCGGTATGGAACTTCAGTGGCACCTCGTTGAGCAGCTGCGTCGTGGCCCCGAAGTTGTAGGGGACCTCTTGGGTCAGCTCGAACACGGTC
Organism: Streptosporangiaceae bacterium; assembly: GCA_025964715.1. Lineage (GTDB taxonomy): Bacteria > Actinomycetota > Actinomycetes > Streptosporangiales > Streptosporangiaceae > Actinomadura_C. The sequence goes on from JAOPYH010000408.1 coordinate 63,710, forward strand.
TCGGAGAAGCCGAGACCGCCGACCGGGAGCTGAGCGGCCGTGGCGGTGAGAGCCTCCCCGAGGCCGTGGGCGAAATCCGTCGCGACGCTGGAGTGGCGCTGCTCGTAGCTGACGACGTTGCCCAGCGCGTAGTTCGCGCGGATCCGCGAGATGCACATCGGGTGTGCACGGCCATGCCGGAAGTCATCGGTGCGGTGCCACATGAGCTTGACCGGCTTGCCCATCTTCTGCGAGACCTCGGCGGCCTCCAGGGCGGCGTCGAAGAAGAGCTTGCGGCCGAATGAACCACCGCCCTCCACAACGTGCACCTTGACCGCGTCCTGCGGCAGCCCCAGCTTCTTCGCGATCGTCTGCTGGGCATCGATCGGTGTCTTCAAACCCGACCAGATTTCGGCATGGTCGGCTCTGACGTCGGCGATGGCGTTGTTGGTCTCCAGCGCACTGTTGCTGGCGAACGCGAAGACGAACTCGGCGTCGATCGACTTTGTCAGCAGCGGCGGCACGGCCAACGGCAGCGCGGCCGCCTTGAGCTTTCGCAGCACGGTGTCGTCGGACTCGCCGTCGACGCTCCCCGGGCCCCACGTGACCTCCAACGCGCGCACCGCGTCGATGCACTGCCCGAACGTCTCCGCCCGGACCGCTACCCCGGTCGAGACGATCGCGACGTCGGTGACGCCGGGCATCGCCTTGACCGTGGCCAGGTTATGTACGGACTTCACCGTGCCGTTGATCGTGGGAGGCCGGCGCAGCATCGTCGGCTTCGCGCCGGGGCACACGTCGAGGTCCAGCGTGAACTTCTTCTTGCCCGTGACGATCTCGTAGGCGTCGATACGGTTCTGGGGCGTCCCGACGAGCGTGAATTCCGACTCCGGCTTCGGCCGTGCGGAGACCGCGGTCAGCCGCGCACTCGCGGCGGCCACGGCCAGCGAACCGTAGGTCGCGGTCTTGCCGGACGCGGACCTGATCACCCCGTCCTTGACGGTGAGCGAGGAGACCGGGACATTCCACTGCCGCGCGGCGGTGGAGACCAGCCTCTCCCGCGCGATCGCGGCCGCCGTCCGCACCGGGTGGTACATGGACCGGATCGTGTTCGATCCGCCGGTGAACTGGTTGAACACCAACTCCGGACGTGCGTCCGCCAGCGTGATGGCGACCTTGTCCAGTGGCAGCTCCAGTTCCTCGGCGATCAGCATCGCGATCGCCGTCGTGATCCCCTGGCCAACCTCGGCCCGTGGCAACGCCAACGATGCCGTGCCGTCGCGGTCGATCTTGATCGAGATCAGGTTGGACGTGGGCCGCGCCGCAAGGGCGAGGGCGTCGCCGAGGTCCATCAGTTCAGCCGGCTCGGGGGGTGACGGGATCGCGGCTTCCGCCGCCTGTGGGGCCACCGCCTCCGCACCGAGCTGCGCCGCCACGACCAGGGTCGGGGCCGCGAGCAGATACCCGAGGAAGCGGCGCCGGTCCGTGCCGGCCGGCTCGAGCCCGGGTGCGGGCCGGGCCGATCGACGATGATCTGCCATCGACTGTCCTCTCGACGAACCTGAACAGACGAACCGCTCAGGTACAGCTCGCTTGATGCGTTCCCGCGCTGCGCCATTGCGCTGTCCTGGCGGTGCGCATCCGTTGTGCAGCGGAGTGTGACACAGTGCGCGGCCTGCCAGCCATGACCTGAGTGCCCACATTTGGGCTAGCGCGCCTGTGCGGGGTGCAC